>CAYOSZ010000166.1:0-5687 GCA_964406715.1 uncultured Ignavibacteria bacterium
TAGACCAGGCTATCGAGTGGGTCAAAAACAAGCATGGAGAGAATTTCAGATCGTACGTGATGCCGCAGGGGGGATTGATTTATCCCTGCCCGGAAGGAGAAATCTGCAGTCCCTGATGGCGAAAATGATTCAGGTCGGTATGACCTTCCCTCTTCTGGAAAGAAGATATCCGTAAACCTTTAACCTACTTTTAATGAAGGAGTGACACGATGGCAGACACTTACGTGGATGACGTAAAACTGGCCAAGTTCTGCATAGAAGCCTTTGTGAAACTGGGCGTGCCCCGCAAGGATGCCCAGATCACCTCGGACGTTCTGTTGGCTTCGGATTTGAGGGGAATCCCATCTCACGGTGTGGCCAGGCTAATGAGATACGTTGACGGCATAAGAGCCGGGACCATCCTTCCCAGGGTAAAACCCAAGATTGTAAAGGAAACGTCTACCACCGCTGCGGTGGATGCCCGGCACGGCTTGGGCCAACCGGCAGGGTATTTCGGAATGAACCTGGCCATTAAGAAGGCAAAGAGAAGCGGAGTCGGTTTTGTAACGGTGAGAAACAGCAATCATTATGGAATCGCCGGGTACTACTCCATGATGGCGCTGAAAAACAATTTAATCGGCATCTCCATGACCAATTCGGCTCCTTTAGCCGTCCCCACATTCGGTCGTGACAGCATGATCGGGACGAACCCGATAAGCGTGGTAGCTCCGGCCAGCAGAGTAAGACCGTTCGTTTTGGATATGGCCACCACGGTGGTGCCCCGGGGAAAACTGGAGGTGCTGAATCGGCTGGGCAAACCGTTGCCGTTGGGTTGGGCCGTGGATGAGAGAGGAATTCCCACCACCGATACCGCTCATGTGCTGGACAACATGACCAAAGCTGCCGGGGGAGGAGTGCTGCCCTTGGGTGGTGCCGGTGAAGAGCTGAGCGGACACAAGGGTTATGGCCTCTCTCTGATGGTAGACATGCTCTCCGGCGCGCTATCCGGAGCAGACTTCGGTCCCTGGGTCAAGACCAAAAAGAAGGATGGAAGCAAGGGATTCATCAACGTGGGTCATTTCTTTGGCGCCATAAAGGTGGAGAACTTCATCCCCTTAAGAAGATTCAAAGCCACCA
This sequence comes from uncultured Ignavibacteria bacterium, assembly GCA_964406715.1. Classification (GTDB taxonomy): domain Bacteria; phylum Zixibacteria; class MSB-5A5; order MSB-5A5; family SM1-73; genus SM23-73-3. The sequence goes on from CAYOSZ010000166.1 coordinate 1,117, forward strand.
TGGATGAAATGTTAGGTGGATTGAAAAAATCCACCAAGGCTCAGGGAGAAAAGAGGATCTTCATCCACGGGGAGAAGGAATTTGAGAAACATGACATGTACAAGAAAAAAGGAGTCCCACTGCAGGAAAAAGTGGTGGCGGCATTGAAGAATCTCTCCAAGGAGTTGAGCATCCCCTACAATATCGAAAAGTAAACTTACCTCAAGCCCCTCGCATTTTGCGGGGGGCTTTTTTTACTTCACTCCCTTTCGTTCCATTCAGGGTGAATCCCTTCTCCATAAAATGGAGAGAGGGATAGGGGTTGAGGTTTTCAATGGAATTGTGATTCTAATCAAGATAAAATTGGTTGCGTATAAATATAAGTTTGGTTATATTGACGACATACTGTATGGATAGATTCTGAAAGAAAGGTCAAACATGAAAACCAGCATGGAAGATGATCTGAAGAAACTTTTCAAAAAAGATCAACTGCTGATTGCTCCGGAGGAAAAAATTTGTTATTCGTATGATGCGACTAACAGGAGCTTCCTTCCGGATGCGATAGTTCTTCCTCACTCTACCGAGGATGTGGCAAAATTGATGAAGTATGCCCACGACCACAAGGTGGTTGTGGTCCCGCGAGGGGCGGGTTCCGGATATACCGGAGGAAGTCTTCCCGTCAAGGGAGGAATCGTGGTCAGCTTCGAACAGATGATCAAAGTCCTGCACCTGGACAAAGAAAAGAAATATGCCATCGTCGAGCCGGGGATAGTTAACCAGGAGTTCGCCGATTACGTGGAGAAATTCGGGCTTATCTATCCTCCGGATCCTGCCAGCCTGAAGTTCTCCACATTAGGAGGAAATTTAGCTGAGTGTGCCGGAGGGCTGAAAGGACGAAAGTACGGGGTGACCAAAGATTACATTTTGGGGGTGGAGGCGGTTCTGGCAAATGGTGAAATTATCAAAACAGGAATTTTGGATGAAAAGACAGGTAACTCGTATGATCTGGAAGCACTTCTGATCGGATCCGAGGGAACTTTAGCTTTGATCACCAAGATAGCCCTCAAGTTGATGGATAAACCCGAATATGAGAAGACCGTTTTAGCCACTTTCGACCGGATGGAGGATGCCGCTCGGGTGGTGGCGGCTATAACCGCATCCGGGGTAATCCCCTCTGTCTTAGAATTCATCGACGGGGATAGTTTGGAATGCGTGTTAAATTATGTGAAACTGGATAAAATCGAAAAATCCGAGGCGGTGCTTTTAATCGAGGTGGATGGAAAGAACAAAAAGGAAGTGGATCAGGAATTTGAAGAAGTGCTGAAGATCTGCAAGGAGAATAAATCAAAGTCTTTGCAGGTTGCTCAAACCCAGGAGGGCAAAGATGATTTGTGGAAAGTGCGAAGATCCATCTCCGCCTCTCTTTTGAAGATCGCTCCCACCAAGGTTAACGAAGATGTTTGCGTCCCCGCCAGCAAATTACCCGCCATGATAGAGAAGATAAGAGAGATATCAAAGAAACATCAGGTAAGGATAAACAACTTCGGACATGCCGGGGACGGAAACCTGCACGTCACCTTCATGTGCGACTCCCGGGACACCGAACAGATGGAGAGGGTGGAGAAAGCCGTGGACGAACTGTTCGAGAATACCCTGAAATTGGGTGGAACGCTTTCCGGAGAACATGGGATCGGGGTGACCAAGTCGAAATATTTGGAGTGGGAGGTGGGTAAGGAAGGCATACAGCTGATGAGGAAGATCAAAGCCGCCTTCGATCCTGATAATCTGATAAATCCAGGAAAAATCTTCACGTAGTATCTTATCCAAAATAAGGGAAACATGATACAAAATCGCGGTGGGTGCCCACAACCTACCGCTTTTTTGTATCCTCCTTGCTGTTGAGGATGATGTCCGGCGTAACATTTTATGTTCTGGTTAGGTCTTGCTCCCATACGGCCATAGCCTTCAGGGTGTTGCCTGACAGTCCTCAATGTATCAGGTCACACCCGCCAGAGGCGGGCAAAACCTGACACAATCCCAAATCAACGCACTACTATTGATTATAAAAAGGGAAAGATTGAAAAGGAGGACAAATAATGTTAATCCTCAAACCAATTCCGATCAGAACCGGCTTAAGAGCTTCATCTCAAACCCGTCTAAAGCGGGTTTGTCCACGCATACGCCACCTGCGCAGACCTTACCCTTGCGTCTGGACCCGAAACTTAAGCTGAGATTATGATTATCGCCCAATGTCAGATCCAAAGTAGCAATCAGCCAATTTTTTCTGCCGGACCAAACTTCCCTCACCTGCCATTCGGTGGTCCTCTCGTGGGTTAAGGTAATCGAGCCGATGGGGGATTGAGAAAGGGAGAGCGACAGAATCTGATCGTAATAGGTGAGCTTGTCGTCGAATTTATCGGTATACAGATGTTCCAGTATGAAATTGACGCTGCTGGTCTCCGAGAGATAATAGAGCAGATCGAGGACCGGAGCCAGTCGAACAGGGGATCCCTCCTCGTTTTTGCTCTCCGCCCGGCTGAAACCGCCTTTAAGCGTAGCCTTGTCCTGGTAGTCATATTCCAGCTCCAGGTATGCCTCGGAAAACCTCAGCTTATCGCTGCGATCGGTGGTATAGCTGTAGTTAGCCAGAAAAGAGAGCTGATCCAAAGGGGTACTGGTGATCTCGGCCTGGTATCCCCTTTCGTCGATCAAATCGAGAACATAAGCGTGCCTGTTCAAAAGCGTATACGTATGTTCCCGGGACAGGGTAGGGGGGTTGTTGAAAGTTACGTCCCGGTTGACGAAATCCAAATTATCGTAATCCTTAAATTCCACGGTCAGCCCCAAACCGGAGGCGTACAGGTTGGATGACAGATATATTCCCTGACCCTCATCCGGAATGAATTCACCGGGCGGATTGTATTTTTTAGCATACTCGGCATAGATATCTACGTGCGGAAGATTTAAGTTTACGTCTCCGCCAAGCATTCTCACCAGCCCGAAATCGGTGATATGGGAACGCAGATAAGTTCCTCCCACACTCATCCAATCCGTAACGGAAACCTCCCCGTTGGCGGCATGAAGGGGATCGGTCAACCGGTCATATCTTCCCATGGCAGTTCCGCCCAATAAGGTCAAATTGAATCCCTCGAACTCGACGGTTCCCTTCACCCCGTCGATATTGTTATCGTACCTTAAGTCTCTGTTTTCGTAAGAGCGAAGAATCAAACCCCGACCGAAGATGACGTAATAATTTCCGGCGGTGATTTGGAAAAACTCACCGGAGAGTTGAAAGTTTCTAAAAGAGAGTCTCTGCCAGCTTTGCCCCCAGTCGTCCGGCTGGTGAGCTTCGTATCTTAAATTCACCGCATAGATACCGCGGGAAAGATCAAGATCGGTCCAATTGTGAAAGATGTCCTGATGGGTTTTTCTGTCGGAGGAGTACTCCAACTGGTTGCTGGCATAAATTGACCAGAAATCGTATTCCCCCAGACCAAAATCCTGAGCAAATGAAGAACTGCAATGGAAAAGGGAAAAAAGCGTAAGAAGCAAACACAGACCAGCCAGAAAAGAGCGTTTAGAAAGCTGAAGAAAGAAACGACAAAAGGCGATTTTATTTTTCACTATCCTTCCCCTCTTTTTCCTCGGATTCCTCCTTTTGATCGTCCAAAATCAAATCCACCTTTTCCCAGATGATCTTCTCGTCCCCGGAGCGGTAGGTGGTATGGGTGTATTGGATATTGCCGTTGCTATCTATCAAGACGGTATGAGGTATTCCCAGCACGTGATATTTCCTGTAGATGTCCTTGTTGGTATCAAAGAGCACCGGGAATTCCCATTTTAAGCCCTTGACCTTGGATTTCACCCGGGATACGCTCCGCGGACCATCCACATCCACAGCTAAAATCTCAAAACCCTTCTTCCTGTAATCCGGATACAATTTCTGGAGCTTGTTCAGCTCCTTGATACAGGGCTTACAATGAGTAGCCCAGAAGCTGATCAGAACCGGTCCCTCCTCCAGCAGGGTCTTCAACTCCACCTTTTCACCCTCCAGATTTTGTGCTGAAAAGTGGGGAGCCTTCGAGATCTTCTCGGCTCCCCGGGCATAACCGGTAAAAAAAGATGCAATGAAGAAAGCAAAGATAACTTTTAGAAACGGACTTTGTACGAATTTGGGTCCTGCAAACATGACGTTGCCTTTCGTTGAACGGCCTGGTTAACGGTCGTTTTATTTGTCAAACAGCTCATCTAATTTCCCTCTCAACTTTCCCGGCAGGAAGGAGTAAAACCCACCCACATAATAGTATATCTTACCTCCTCTATCCAATATGATTGTCACCGGGGTGTCCGTTATCTGGAAATCACTTTTAACGTCGGTTCCACCCCCCACCAGAAATGTGAAGTCGATTCCATAATCGTCCCGGATTCTGCGGACGACTTCCAAATCCTCCTGGCCGAAATCACCTCCGTAATTGATGCCGAAAATGATCAGCGTGTCGGCAATATAATCAGCATAGATATCCTGCAGGTGGGGTAATAGTTTCATACAGTAGGTGCAGTCCTCTGCCCAGAAATTTATGATGGTCACGAAT
>CAYOSZ010000167.1:0-5672 GCA_964406715.1 uncultured Ignavibacteria bacterium
AAGCTGAGCATGGGCAGGCTGTGCCGTACCGTTTTGAATTCCTTCAGCGGAGCGGCACCCACTCGCTGGGTGGGCGAATCCGGCGTTACCAGCTCAGTATATCTTTTCTCCAGCGCCACCAGCTCGTCGAAGAGCCGGTCATACTCCGCATCGGAGATCTCCGGGCTGTCCAGAACGTAGTAGAGATGATTATGATAATTGATCTGCTCCCTTAGCTCTTTGACCCTCTGCAGCTTCTTTTTGTCAGGTTTGGCCATTCTCTAATTTGGCTATCCCTCATCAGCACTTGGTAAGGCAGATTCCCGCCTTAGCAATTCGAAATGAGTCCTTGCTTTTGAACTTCAACTTTGAACTTTAAACCTTGAACTTTGAACTCGCAGTTATCATCCGCCTCTTCTGCCCTTGGTCCCTCCCAGAAGTTTGTCCTTCCTTTTCCGATCGAAAAGGCGCTTTCCTTTTTGGGTCATGCGCTTTTTGAAGTCCCTGAATTTCTCCTTGTGCTGCGCCTCTTTAATTCGCTCCTCTTTCAGACGCTCATGTTTCAGCTTTCCCGGACGCTCAACTTCCTCCCTGGACTCCTCTTCTTCCTTTTCCTTCTCTTCCTTTTGGCCTTCTTCTGGTTCTTCTGGCATGTTCCACCTCCGGTTTGGATTATTCCCTTAAACAAAATTTAATCTTTTCACCAACAGAAGTCAATCATTTATCTGGTTATTAAACCATACTTTAAAATCTGGGGAATGAGCTTAACTGTTTCCCCCACAATAAATTAATCATAATATTCGCAGGGTGAAAGATTCTAAAATCCCCCGTTAGTCGGCATCGGTGCTGCCTGGCAATCCTCCACCTTATCGGAGAATTATACCGTTTTTCAAGGTTAAGGTTCTTCACGTTTTAGTTATTCTCGTAAAATATAGAGGATGTATGAGTTCTCATCTTGCCCCGTCAAATCTATCGAAAAAAAGACTTGACATTATGGTTAAATAATAGATAAATTAGTCGATATAGAAAAAAGCAATCCGGGAGAGACAGCCAGCAGTCAAGAACGTTGGTATTGAAGGACCCAAAAAGTTACATCGAAAGTGATTTTAATTGAAGTCAGTTTGAAACGTATCGAAAAACCAAAATAACTAAAACTACGGAAAGGAGGAGCATTATGCGCTCTGTTAGGTGTCTTTTGTGCCTTTCGCTGGCCATCGCTTGTGTGTTCATTCTTATTCAGGCACGACCTGCTGCAGCTCAGGTGCCGGGCATGCCCAAGCTGTATGGGGAATTCAAGATGCCGGAGGTGGGTTCCTACGCCACCTATAAGGTCATCCACACCAAGAACAATGTGGAGAGAATAACCAAGCTGTCCATCGTGGGCAAGGAGGAGACCAAAGAGGGAGAGGATTTATACTGGTATGAGGTGGCGGAGACAAACCCCAAGACCGGCGAGGTGGTAATAGTAAAAATGCTCATCTCGGGTAATCCCCAGGATATAGGGACCATCCAGAGGATGATAATGAAATCCGCCAAGGAGTCGGCTACGGAGTTGCCACCCGAAATTCTCGCTATGATAAATCAAGCTCCGGTCGATACGGGGGAGGCTGTAAAACCGAAGATGAAAAATCTGGGTATGGAGAAGATGAAGATAAAGGACAAGACCATGGAGTGTGCACACATGCAATACATTTCCAAAGACGAGACTACAGCAGATGTGTGGACCAACATCAAGATACCGCTCTTCGGTATGGTAAAGAGCACCTCCCCGGAGACGACCATGGAACTCCTCGAGTATGGCACGGATGCAGTCTCTGCCATCAAAGAAAAACCGGAAGTCCTGCCCATGCCCGAAGAGAAGTAGTCGGTACATCCGAAATTTACCATTTTAAGTAAGACGATTTCAAAGGTGGTGGCGAAAGAAGCCACCACCTTTCGTTTATGTGGATGAAAAAATGAAACTGATGAAAAGATATCCCGGATGTTTTGTCTGCGGAGACAAAAATCCCATCGGGCTGAACGTTCCCTTTTACGTAAGAGGGGATAGGGTGGTGGCAGAATATACCGCCGGACCTAACTTCGAGGGATATAAAGACATTCTTCATGGCGGCATACTCTCCTCCCTTCTGGATGAAGTGATGATCAGATCGGTTCTGGCTCTGGGGATATATGGCTTGACCAGCGAAATCAAGGTTAAGTTCAGGAAGATGGTCAAAATCGGAGAAAAGCTTTCTCTGGAAGGATGGCTGGTCGAGGACAAGGGAAGGATTCTTACAGCCGAAGGTAAAATCACCAATCAAAAAAACGAGGTGGTAGCCAAGGGAGAGGGAAAATTCTTCAGAGCTCAAGGGGAAATGGAAAAGCTGTTGATTCAGGACCTGAAGTAAGATTTGAGAAAAGATGCGTCCACGATTCCCATATGATTTCGGTTTTCTTCCCCTCATCTCAAGACCCACAAGCAAATCTTGTTTTGTTTAAAGACTTGAATGCCGTTCATACCTTATACTCAACAAATGAAGAGTGCCGATGCTGACTGATTTTTCTTAGAATATCATATCGACCGTCGTAGAATAACTGATGTCACTTGAGCTTTGTAGTATGGGGAGAACAGATGAAACCTAAGTACGCAATCGGGATAATCATAATCGTTGTCTTTATCATCTTCGGAGCGTTCTCGTTTAAAAAGACCCTGACCCCTTATGTCAGCTTCCAGGATGCGCGTAAATCCGGAGAGGTGGTACAGGTGATCGGAAAGATAGTGTTTCCCGAAGTGCGATATGACGTAGACGTCCACCAGCTTCGATTTCCCATAACGGACGAAGATCAGGATAAGATGATGGTGGTATACAGCGGCACAAAACCGGCAAATTTCGATCAGGCCGACCAGGTGGTGGTAATCGGTAAATACCAAAACGGAGCTTTCGTGGCAGACCAGCTTCTGGTTAAATGCCCCTCCAAATACCAGGGTTCCGCTTTTGGGGATTCATCCCGGCTCACTCATCCCGACTCCATCCCCAAGGAGCCACTCTAAACACAGGATTAAGCCGAATGCTTCCGGGTAACCTCTCTTTGGCTTTAGCCCTTGCAGCTTCCGTCTTCTCCGCGATTTTGTTTTTTGCGGGGAGAAATGGGGAGGAGAAGTATCTTAAGCCGGGAAGGAACATATATTATATATTTCTCACCTTTACCACCCTTGCCTCCTTTTATCTTTTGTATCTTTTCCTTACCTATCATTTCGAGGTGGAGTACGTTTATGCCTACTCCTCCTCGGATCTGCCCTTGTTTTATCTGATCTCCTCCTTCTGGGCCGGTCAGGAGGGGACTTTCCTTGTGTGGCTCTTTATGGGAGCTTGTTTGGGGCTTTTCATCATGAAAAGGTCCGGAGAATACGAAGGATATACTATGGTTTTTTTCCTTCTTATTCAAATCTTCCTTCTTACCCTGCTTTTGAAGAAAAGCCCGTTTTCCGTTTTGCCCCATTTCCCGGAGGAGGGAAGGGGTTTGAATCCACTGCTACAGGACTTCTGGATGGTGATTCATCCTCCGATTGTTTTTTTAGGATATGCCGCCCTGGGGGTGCCTTTTTCCTTTGCCCTGGCGTCTCTGACTAAAAACAGATACCACGATTGGATGCGATTTGCCTTTCCCTGGGCGGTATTCTCCTGCCTGTCGCTGGGGGCGGGAATCTTAATCGGGGGATACTGGTCCTATAAGGTGCTGGGATGGGGAGGATACTGGGGCTGGGATCCGGTGGAGAACGCTTCTTTGGTTCCCTGGCTTTTGTCCATAGCCTTGGTGCACGGTCTTTTGATGGAGAGGACCAGAGGCAGCATGCGGAAAAGTAATCTGTTTTTAGCCATCCTCTGTTTCGGCTTGATCCTTTATGCCACCTTTCTGACCCGCAGCGGGGTGCTGGGCGATTTCTCCGTCCACTCCTTTGCCGATCTGGGGATCAATGCCTATTTGATCCTGTTCATGATATTCTTCGCCATCCTCTCATTGGGGCTTTTGGTTTACAGACTATCGAACATCAGGCAGGAGGAAGCCGTCCGAAGCCTTCTCTCTGCGGAGTTTTCGATTTTTTTGGCCATTATCTTTTTGAGCCTTTCCGCACTGATCGTTCTTCTGGGCACCTCCGCTCCCATCATCACCCGGTTGTTGGGCCAGGCCTCCAACGTTAATATCGCCTACTATGTCAACACCCAGCTTCCTCTGGCGATAATCCTTGCCGCCATATTGGGCTTTGCTCCCCTGCTCAAGTTTAAAGGCACCTCCTGGAATGATTTGAAAAAAAGGCTTGCCTTTCCCCTCATCTTTGCTTTTGTCCTTACTGTTTTGGCTTTCGCACTCAAGGTCAGATCTCCTTTGTACCTGATATTTGTGTTCTTTTCCATCTTCGCCTTTGCCAGCAATCTTTTTGTGTTAGCCAAAAAGGCTAAAGCCGGATTGAAATTTTCAGGCGGCTTTTTGGCACATCTGGGGCTGGGTTTGATGTTTTTGGGGATCATCACCTCATCCGGCTACAGCCGATCAGAGAAAATCGATCTTATTCAGGACGTTCCTGAAGAGGCTTTCGGATATAATTTCACTTACCTGGGGATGAGTGAGGACATTTCGGCGGAAAAAAACTATTTGAACATCAAAGTCGAAAAGGGGAAGTCCGGTTTTCTTGCCCGTCCGAAGTTATACTTAAGCGATTATAACCAGAGCATCATGCGCACACCTCATATAAAGATAAACCTGCTTGAGGACATATACTTAGCTCCGGTAGAGCATTTGAGTGCAGAAGAGGCTGGTAAAAACACCGTCATCCTGGGGAAAGGGGAGAGCAAAACCGTTTGGGGTTATGAGATCAAGTTCATCGAATTTGATTTGTCCACCCATCAGATGGACATGCCCATAAGCGTGGGAGCAACTCTGGAGATAAAAAAAGACAATGTGGTCGACACCCTCACCCCCGGCCTGGGGATGGATGAGTCCGGCGGGGAACAAAAGCAAAAGATGGTTTTTCTTCCGGATGGGAAAAACAGTTTGATTTTAGAAGGGATCGATGCCGACCGGAAGATGGTGGAGTTGAGCTTACTTGCACCCGGGGATGAGCCGCAGAATGATCTTCTGGTTTTGGAGGTGAGCAGAAAACCATTGATTAACGTATTGTGGCTGGGAACCGTTTTGATAATGTTAGGACTTGCCATCTCAACCTATCGGCGGGCTAAGGAATCGAAGTCAGGGCTGAAATAAGGCTGAGTAATTCCTCATCGGAAAGTCAGCCAATCCGAAGGATGGATATAAATTTCATGACTTCACCCCTCCTAATTCCTTACCGCCAGAGGTGTGAACCGCATGGTTAACACCAGAGGCGGATCCCGCTCTGCGGGACAGTCTCTTTGTTAGTGAGATTCCAAATTACTATTCTTATTGTTTATACCATTTGGTAATGGTAATTCCCCCTTTAGTTGAATGGTAAAGATAAATATTACCATTATTGTCGACAAGCTTGCTATGCACTACGAGAGGTCCCCAACTTTCGTGCACTGGCCATTCCCATTGGAGTGTTGCGACAAGATTGCCATCCGGATTGTATTTTTTGATGAGTGTCCAATAATGCTTCGCGTCCGTATTATCTTGCAGTATTCCCTCCACATATGTTGCTCCTTTTCCATCTACTAACATATTAGTTCTTCGAAAAGTGT
>CAYOSZ010000168.1:0-874 GCA_964406715.1 uncultured Ignavibacteria bacterium
TAACCATCCATTTGAAAAACGAGATCTGAACTCCCATGCTCTCCAGAAGTCCCATGGCAATGGCGTTGGGGGGAGTTCCGATGGGCGTGCCCATGCCTCCGATGCTGGAGGAAAAAGGTATACCCAACAGTAGTGCTTTGCGGAAAGGATCATGGCTGTCCAGTAGTTTGAGCACCGGGAGTATCACCACTATCATGGAGGCAGTGGCGGCAGTGTTCGACATCCACATGGAGAGAAGGCCGGTGGTCACCATGGACCCTAAGAGAATTCTCTCTGGTTTTGTACCCACACGCCGGATGATAATCACAGCTAATAGATTTCCCAAATCATGCTTCTGTACTGCCAAGGCCAGGGCGTATCCTCCCATAAGCAGCAGGATAATCGGACTTGAAAAGGAATTGGTGAATATCTCATATCCCCCTCTTTCAAGGTTTAGAGGTCCGCCTGGCTGTCCCAAAAAAACCACCTCCAGAACCAGAATAACTGAGGAGGTAACGAAAATGGGAATCGCCTCGGTTACCCAGAGAAGGATGGCCACCACGAATATCCCCAGACCGATCTTTCCCCCTTCAGGGAGATCCGCAAAGGGAATAGTGTAGACCAAGTAACCACATAGAAACGAGACCAAAAAAATCAGCAGATTTGCGAATTTACGATTTTTCAGAATGCTCACAGCTTGATCCGCGGCGTTAATGAGTTTTCCGATTATCTATCTACGTAAACGATTCCTGTAAATTGATACGAATTTCAGAAATCTTGAAGATGGCAGATGGGTACGAGAGATTTTTAGACAGATTCAGTATCAGCTAACATACGGGGCATAAAACATCTTAAGGAGTTTCCGGGGAACATTTGGGATTAAGGGTAGCTTAAG
>CAYOSZ010000168.1:884-5651 GCA_964406715.1 uncultured Ignavibacteria bacterium
TGACCAGCCCATCTACCAACTGAGGCATGGGCGCAATCTACGATTGACAGGCAACCGGTTCTTGATTATATTTGGGCATAGGTTACGGTTTTAAGGTCGGTGTCTGTGAAGTTAACCAGAGAGCGGCTCAGACAGAGGAGGTGACTTGGTGAGCTAGGTTCGATCAAAACCCAATTCTCCTTATGGTCATGCTTCACAGGTAGAAGTAAAAAGTGGAGTTTATCCTGAGCTTTTGCTGCAGCAGAATATCCGAAAGAAGAGAAAGCCTTATGGTTAATGTCGATCAATCCATATTCAAAGCTTATGACATAAGGGGAATCTACCCGGATCAGCTCAATGAAGAGATGGCTTACCAGGTGGGAAGAGCTCTGGTGGAATATCTGAAACCTGAGAGTGTGGTGGTGGGAAGGGATATGAGACTATCCTCACCCACTCTACGGCAGGGATTGACCCGGGGGATTACCGAGGGAGGAGCGGATGTGATTGATATCGATTTGGTCTCCACCGATTGCTTATACTTCACCGTGGGAAAATACGGCTACGATGCCGGGGTGATGATCACCGCCTCCCATAATCCCTCAAAATACAATGGATTTAAGATGTGTAAAAAAGATGCAGTCCCCTTAAGCGGTGAGATGGGAATAGACCAGATCAAAAACTTAGTTTTGAAAAACGATTTTCCACCACCACCAAGGCCAGGAAAGGTGAAAACGCAGGATGTGGACGATGCTTACGTCCGGCACGTTCTCTCCTTCGTTAACCAAAAGAGAATAAAGCCGTTCAAGATAGTCATAGATGCAGGGAACGGGATGGCGGGAAAGATCGTACCCAAGCTCTTTTCCCATTTGGCCTGCCAGGTGATTCCCATGTTCTTCGAACTGGATGGCTCTTTCCCTCACCACCCGGCCAGTCCGATTGAACTTGAGAATATCGCTTTATTGCGAGAAAGAGTGGTTGAGGAGAAGGCAGACCTGGGAGTGGCATTTGACGGAGATGCGGATCGGATGTTTTTAGTGGATGAGAATGCCAATCCTCTGGGGGGTGACATGGTAACCGCCCTGGTGGCAAAAAACCTCTTGAGGAAGGAAAAAGGAGCCACCATCTTGTATAATTTGATCTGCTCCAAGGCCGTGCCGCAGGTGATAAAAGATGGAGGGGGAAAGGCAATTCGAACCCGGGTGGGGCACGCGCTGATCAAGCCGTTGATGAAAAAACATAATGCCATATTCGGAGGGGAGCACTCCGGGCATTTCTATTTCAGGAATAACTGGTTTGCCGATTCGGGATTGATCGCTCTGGTGGTTTGTCTGGAACTGATCTCCGAGGAAAACCAGCCCCTCTCTGCATTGGTAGATTCTATCGATACCTATTTCCGTTCAGGTGAAATCAACAGCCAGGTGGAAAATATACCCGGGAAATTGCGGGAGATAGAAGAACATTATTCCGAAGGCAAAATCGACCATCTGGACGGGCTGACCATCGATTTCGGAGATTGGTGGTTTAATCTCCGACCTTCGAATACCGAACCTCTTCTTCGCCTTAACATTGAAGCAGCCTCCCAAAAGATATTAGTGCAGAAGAAGGAAGAGCTTCTGAAGCTGATCCGCAGCTAAGAAGATTTACAAGCAGGATTGACAAAGAGCAATTGAAGGGGAGTTTTTATCACCGCTTCGGTCCTCTGCTGTAAAAAAAGCTCAAGGTATTGCCAGAAAATTCGATAATATAAATGCGGGTTGTGCTAAAAGGTAAGTTATTTATGGATACAGATCTTACGGCAGAAAAAACGAAAGTTCCGACTAAGGGGGAGCCGCGGGTTCTGGTGGTGGACGATGACGACCGCATCCGATCCCTTTTGATGGATACGCTCTCCGCGTTGGGCTACCAGGCATTGGGGGCTAAGAATGGAGATGAAGCCCTTTCCCTGCTGGATACAGAAAAGCTGGACCTGGTGATCACCGACGTGAGAATGCCCAAGACAAACGGGCTCACCCTGCTCAAGAACATAAAGAGTCGAAACCCCCTCCTGCCGGTTTTAATCATCACCGGTTACAATTTCACCTATACCAAAGATCAGGCCATGGAAAGTGGAGCGGATGGCTTCCTGGCGAAGCCCTTCAGGATTGGCAAGATCGAGGAATTGATGCGGAAGGCCTTGGGGGTGAAGGGAAGTACAAGTGGTAAGCCCTACCGGCTCAAGAAGATTTTGGTGGTAGATGACGATGCCCAACTGCGCGACATGCTTCTGGAGGTTTTAAGCAGTCTGGATTACTTCCCCATAGGAGTGGAGAATGGAGAGGAAGCCTTGGATCAGTTGAAGATACAGGATTTTGATCTGGTCATCTCCGATGTCCGCATGCCCAAAATGGACGGGCTCACCCTGCTGAAGAACATCAGAAAGAAAAGCGGCGAGCTTCCGGTGGTTATGATCACCGGATTTCCCTCCACCTGTCCGGTCCAGAAGGCCATGCAGGAAGGGGCGGATGGCTATTTAGCCAAACCCTTCCGTATTGAGAAGATCGATAAGCTGATGCGCGACCTGTTGTACGATGAGGCAAAGAAAGGCTCTGCTTCCGATTAAGGATTTCCCGCTCTTAATCTGATCCACTTTAGATCCCCAGTAAATACAAGTTCTTATTGTGTGATCACAGTAGGTGTTTTGCTAAGATCACAAAGAGGTAACAGGATTTCAGCCCCCGTTCGCCTTGAGCAAATTGAACCCACATTTGTTCGTTCAGAAAAGTTCCCGATTGAAGCCTTAGGACGATTATCTCATTGCGTTTCATTTCGAGACTGGAGAAATTCTCCCATACCATGACGGCTTATGAATTCTTCTGTATGCTGATGGGCTTTAACTGATCTGACACAAGTCAACTGGATCGGTTTTTATCTTGACAGATACAGAAGATTCCATTATCCTTTTTTTGAAACAACGAACATGGTTCAGGAGCAAAACATGCCCGTCATTCTGGAAGATGTCGAGTACCTGGCCAGCTTAGCCCAATTGGAGCTTTCCCCGAAAGAGAAGGTCAGGTTCCAGCAGGAGCTGAATAATATCATAAAATACATTGACCAGCTTAATGAGTTAAACTCAGAAGACGTGCCTGCAACCCGGCACGTGATTCCCATGCAGAACGTTGTCAGGGAGGATGAGAACTCTCCATCGCTTTCTTTAGATGAGGCTCTGAGCAATGCCCCCCAAAAAAAGGATGGTTTCTTCACCGTGCCCCAGGTGATGGAATGATAAAATTAACAGTTCGCTTTTATCACATGGCGATCCCGATTACTCGGATATCCCGTAGAATGCAGGAGAAGGTCGCCATAATTTTTTGTTGACATCCGGTGGGATGTTTCGTAAAATGCAAACTGATTTATTATTCTTTGGCCTCTTTAAGGATCATGGGGAAAGGGATGAGCAAATCAAGAGTCATCGGGATGATTCCTGCCAGGTTGGGTTCCAAAAGACTTGCCGGAAAGCCTCTGGTAATGATCCAGGGTAAACCTTTAATCCAACACGTGTATGAAAGCGCAGCCAAGTCAAAAAGTCTGGATCGGCTTATGGTGGTGACGGATTCCTCCCGGGTGTCTGATCTGATATTTGCCTCTGGTGGAGAAGCTTGTGTAAGCTTGCGGAATCATTCCACCGGCACCGATCGGGTGGCGGAGGTGGCAAGGAATTTGAACTATGATCTGGTGATAAATATTCAGTGTGATCTGCCCTATTTCCCTCCCGCTCTGATTGACCTTCTGGTCTCCTCAATGTTAAAGGAAAAAGGAGTGGCCATGGGTACCTTGGCCACCAGGATTACCGATCCCGCTAAATTGAAAAACCCAAACGCGGTCAAGGTGGTGCTGGACAAAAATGGTTTCGCCTTATACTTTTCACGATATGCCATTCCATATATCAGACAGGCTAATGCCTCCAGCCGCAGGGCGACGCTTACCAAAATCGATCTAAAGAAGCTGGTTTTTTATGAACACATCGGAATATATGGATTCCGCAAGGACTTTCTTATGAATTTTTCTTCTTTGAGACAAACTCCTTTAGAGAAGCTGGAACGTTTGGAACAGCTGAGAGCTTTGGAAAATGGATACAGGATTAAGGTTTATTTGACACAGTTCAGACCCGTAACTTTAGATGTGCCTTCTGACTTGAGAAAGTTGAGGACACGGAAAGGAGGGGTGGTGAGGTGAAAGATAAGAAAAGAGAGGTAAAATATATTTTCGTCACCGGCGGGGTGGTCTCCTCGTTGGGAAAGGGAATCGCCTCAGCCTCCATGGGGCTTTTGCTGAAGAAGAGGGGATTGAAGGTGAACATTCAGAAATTCGACCCCTACATCAATGTCGATCCCGGAACCATGAATCCCTTCCAGCATGGCGAGGTTTTTGTGCTGGACGATGGAGCGGAGACGGACCTGGATCTGGGACACTATGAGCGATTCATAGATGAGAATTTGACTAAAGACAATAATCTTACCTCCGGGCAGATTTATGACGCGGTCATCGCCCGGGAAAGACGGGGCGATTACCTCGGCTCCACCGTACAGGTCATCCCGCATATCACCAACGAGATCAAAGACAGAATAAGAAAGGTGGGGAAAATAAATGGTGAGGTGGACGTGGTGATAACCGAGATCGGAGGAACGGTGGGGGACATCGAGAGCCTTCCTTTCCTGGAGGCCATCAGGCAGATGGGCTTAGAATGCGGCCCCCGGAGTACTTTGTTTATTCATCTGACATTGGTTCCCTACATAGATTCAGCCGGAGAGG
>CAYOSZ010000169.1:0-5642 GCA_964406715.1 uncultured Ignavibacteria bacterium
GAGAGCTTTTTGGCGTCGAAGAGGATGTTCTTTTTCCTGGAGGACGAGAAGCTAAAGCAGGTGAAAGCTTGCGGAAACGCCACCAGCATATATTACCCTGAATCCTCAAAAGAATCTAAAGAAAACCAGAAAACGGATAAAAACGAAGCCTCCGGTGATACCATAGACCTCTTCCTGTCCGATGAACGATTGGACCGGGTGCTGATCAAGGGCGGGGCCATGGGAACGTATACTTTTCCAAAAGAGCAGATAAAGGATAGCTTAAACGTGGAGGATACCATCTGGTATTCCGCGGAGGTGATAGATTATAAGATCAGCAATGATCTGATAACATTACAAAAGCAAAGCACCCTCAAATATGGAAATATCTCGCTTTCGTCCGGAAAGATGTTTTATAACACCAAGGAGCAGATTTTAGTGGCGGAAGGGATGAAGACCGATCAAGGGGAAGAGGAGGTGTGGGAGGGTTATCCGGTGCTTCAGGATGAGAAAGACCGGATAGAAGGTGAGCGGATGAGCTATGATCTGCGCTCAAAACGAGGAAAGGTCAAAGCAGGAGTCACCAGCATTCAAAAGGGAACGTACCGGGGGAAGCTTTTAAGAAAGATAACGGATGAGGTGCTTCTGGCAGATAAGGGTATTTACACCACCTGCGATCTGGAGGAACCTCACTTCCATTTTTATGCCCGGCGAATGAAGATAATAGCCAAGGATAAGGTAATCACCAAACCGGTGGTACTGTATATCGGCCACCTTCCGGTTGCCGCCATTCCCTATTACGTTTTTCCCATCAAGCCGGGAAGACATTCCGGTTTCCTGACCTTCGATCTGGGCAATTTCGAGGGGGGGGAGAGATTCATCCGAAATCTGGGTTACTATTGGGCGGCTTCGGAATATTGGGATATGAAGGCGGCTTTTGATTACTATGAGGGATCGGGTTGGGTGATTAAATCGCAAGCCCGGTATGCCCGGCGTTACGTTTTAAGCGGAAACGTGGCCGGATCATATAACCACCAATCAAGCTGGAATCCTTACACTTTGACCAAATCCCGAAGCGACCGCTGGGATTTAACCTTCAATCACCAGCATACCATCTCCCCCGATATTTCTCTTTCTGCCTCCGGCACCTTCTTAAGTGATAAAGATTACTGGCGTGATCTGAACTTGGACCCGGTGGAAAGAAGGAACAGGTCCCTGCATTCCCAGGCCAACTTGAGCAAAAGATGGAGCACCGCCAGCGTCACCCTGGCTCTGGACCATAGATGGGATCTGGATACGGACGATCGCACACTCAGCCTTCCGGTTATCAGTTTCACCCGAACATCCTTGCCCCTTTTCCCTCAAAAAGAGAAAGAGGAAGAACCAGTCGACAGGAAATGGTACAATTCGATTTACTATTCCCTCTCTTCCAATTTCGTGAATTATCAGTACCGGCGAAGAACGGAAGGGGATTTTGACCGCAAGAGATTTGCCGTCTCCGATAATTTCCTTTCCCTTTCGGCTCCTCAAAAGCTTTTCGGCTGGTTGGTGCTAAATCCGGGCTTTCGCTACCAGGAGACCTGGTACCGGGTTTTCAAGACCAATCTCTCCGAGAGCTTTCCCATCGCCGGCAACAGCTCTGCCCGACGGGGAACCTATTCTACCAGTGTCTCCGCCAATACCGTTCTTTACGGAACCTTTAATCCCCGCATAGGAAAGCTGGCAGGAATAAGGCACGTGATGACCCCGACTGTGAGTTTTGTCTACCAGCCTGAGTTTACCCGCAAGAAGGAATACCTTTCCTACACCGGCAGGGGAGGTTCGGGTGCAAAACGCCAGTCTATGAGCTTCGGGCTTAGTAATCTGGTTCAGATAAAGACGAAATCCACAAAGGAGGATCAGGAGGTGGAGAAAAAGATCGATCTTCTCAATTTGAATTTCTCCTCCGGATATAACTTTTTGGCTAAGGAACACAAGCTGTCCAACCTTTCCACGGTGATGCGTTCCTCTGCGGTTAAGAATGCGGATCTGGCATTCTCGGTGGTCCACGATGTTTATGATGAATCCGGCAAGCTGAATTTGCTGTCTCCCCGCTGGCTATCTTTCAGCCTGGATACCCGCTTAAATCTTCGGGGAAGCTGGGAGGAACCGGGCGGGAAGATAAAAGAGCAGGGAGTTGAAGCTTTTGATGAAGCAGGGATATCCGAGAGTGGCAGCCATGAAGCGGAGGGTCTGGTGGAGAGAGCAGTTCAATCCTGGAGCGTAAACCTCAGCCATCGCTACAGCCAGATCCGGGGAGGAGCCGAAACCCACTGGGTCAACGCCTCCTTGAGTCTGCCTTTAACCCGGCACTGGCTTTTGAGCTATCAGAATCGGTATGATTTTTCGGAGAAGAAAATCACGGAACAGACTTTTGAATTCTATCGGGACATGCATTGTTGGGAAGGGAGGTTTACCTGGATCGCCACCGGATACCGAAAAGGATACTATTTCCGTATAAACATAAAAGCCCTGCCGGAAGTCAAGATCGAGAAGAGCCGCGGTGGGTTAAGGGAGGTTTTCTTTTAAGAGCCTGGGAAAGAAACTTTTATTTAGGCAAGAATCAACAGGATGAAATTTTGAAAAGGCCATATCGCAAGAACTGGATATGTTTCTTTGAGCGTATCAGAGAACCAGGAAGGTTTATTTAAATAGTTTTATTCACGGAATCAACCGAAGAATCGTCACTTTCAATCTTAACCAAGACAGGTATTGACAAATCCCCGGTTGATACTTAGTATGATCTTGAATTGGTACCGACATATTGAAACCTTGAACTTTTGAACCCTTAAACGGATTTTTGAAAATGCCTACCCTAAGAAGAGACCCAATTACGGGCAGATGGGTAATCAACCCGGACTCGATACAGGATCGTCCTTCCAGTTTAATCGAAATGGAGAAAATCACCCAGAAAGAGATTTGCCCGTTTTGTGAAGGTAATGAGAAATATACCCCTTCGGAGATATTTGCCCTAAGAGCCAAGGAATCCGAAAAGGACGGACCGGGCTGGGAGGTGAGAGTGATACCCAACATCTCTCCGGCTCTGAGAGTGGAGCTGGACTTAGATAGAAGGGCAGAGCGGATGTACGATCTGATGAATGCGGTGGGGGCTCACGAGGTGATCATCGAGACCCCCCGGCACGTACCCAATTTCGCCGATCTGGAAATTGCACAGATCAAAAAAGTTATCCAGACGTACAAACATAGGATTTCAGATCTAAAAAAAGACCCCAGGCTAAGGTCGATATTCGTCTTCAAAAACTACGGGGAAAGAGCCGGTTCCTCCGCCATAAAACACGCTCATTCCCAGCTAATTGCCGTTTCCGTCACCCCCAAGAGCATAAAGGAGGAGTTAACCGGGGCAAAAGAATATTACGATTACAAGGAGAGATGCATCTTTTGCGACATGATCAAGCAGGAGCTTGCCACCAAGAAAAGGTTGATCTGCTCAAATTCTGATTTCCTTGCCGTCGCTCCCTTTGCCTCGCGCTTCACTCACGAGGTCTGGATTTTGCCGAAAAGACACTCGGTGGATTTCGAAAATATGAGTGAAGAGGAGTCGGAGAATCTGGCTTTCTTGCTTAAAGAGACCCTGCTTAAATTAAAAATTCTTCTTAAAGACCCACCTTACAACTTTATCCTTCACTCCGGTCCTAACCGTACCAAAAGGAGAGGAGGAGCCTGGAAGACTCTGGATAGGGATTATCACTGGCACATAGAGATCATGCCGCGCTATACCCGCATAGATGGCTTCGAATGGGGAACCGGACTTTACATAAACGCCACCACCCCGGAGGAGGCGGCGGCAAGCTTGAGAGAGGTAAAATTATAGGAGCTCAGCTGAAGAGTGAAATCTTTAGCGTGAGAATTATGGCGAGAATTCTGGCAATCGATTACGGAGAAAGAAGAATCGGGCTGGCCGTCTCTGATCCGTTGGGGATTACTGCTCAGGGACTTCCCACCATCGACACCAGGAAGATCAAAGATGTACTCTCTCATATCAAGAATTTGATCACAGAGAAGAGGGTGATTAAGCTGGTGGTGGGAATGCCCCGAAACATGAACGGCAGCGTGGGAGTAAAAGGGGAGGAGGTAAGGAATTTCATCGGGAAGTTGGCTCATAAGATCCAAGCGGAGATAATCACCTGGGATGAAAGATTGACCTCGGTACAGTCTTTGAGAAGCATGAGAGAAATGGGAACCAAACAGAGAAAAAAGGAGGTGACGGATCGGATCTCCGCCACCTTGATCCTGCAAAGCTATCTGGACAGCTTAAGTGAAAAGGAGAAAAAAGCTTTAATCGATGAAATCTGAATGCGAACATATAACCGTAAAGGACTGGATTGCCTTTTTTGTCTTTACTCTATTGATATTTCTCTCCTCCGTACTTCTGGTTATCTCCGGGGTGATTTTCACCTTGTTCCGCTTGCTCAGAAAAAGCCCTCTTCTGTTTTGCGCTATTATCCTTGGTCTGGCGATTTTGTTTTTCATTATTCGGTGGACGGTTGTTCCCATATCCTGGCAGGCAGAGGATGACTCGGTTTATGTTACCATAGAGCAGGGAGACAGCATGATCCGGATCGTAGACAGATTGAAGGAGGCGGAACTGATAAGAGATGAAACCGGACTTTTGATCTTAGCCAAGCTAACGGGAAAAGACAAACAGGTGAAGGCGGGCAGGTATGCTTTCCATAAGGGGGTAACGCTTTATTCCGTTTTCAGCAAGCTGGTTGAAGGGGATGTCGTCTCAAAGGAGGTGACCATACCCGAGGGATTGACCATAAAACATATCGCAGGAATCCTACAAAGAGAAATCCAGATCGACTCATCTGAATTTGTGAGGATGGCAAACGATAACCAGTTTACTAAAAGCATGGAGATTCCCGCATCCAACCTGGAGGGTTATCTGTTTCCTGACACTTATAAGTTCTCCTGGGGGACTTCACTTAAGAAAGCAGCTCAGATTATGGTTGAACAGTTCAAAAGGACTTTCACCGATAGCCTTCGCAGACGCGCGGAGGAGATCGATTTCTCCTTGGCGGAGGTGGTGACCCTGGCTTCCATGATAGAGGCCGAGGCTAAAGAGGGGAATGAAAGGGAGAAGATCTCGGCCGTTTATCACAATCGCTTGAGACGGGGCATGCTTCTGCAATGCGATCCCACGGTGATTTATGCACTGCCGGAACTTGACCGTCCGCTTTTGCTCAAGGACTTAGAGGTGGACTCGCCTTACAATACTTATAAATATCCCGGGCTCCCTCCCGGACCAATCTGCAATCCGGGTGAGGCTTCCATCAAAGCCGCGCTCTATCCGGCGGATGTAGACTATCTCTATTTCGTGGCCACAGGAGACGGCTCTCACCTCTTCTCCACCACCCTGAGGGAACACAACAACGCCAAAAGTAAAATAAAACGAGCGAGAAGAAATTAAATGCAATTTGAAGAGGGTAATATGGAACCCCTTTTCTTCTCCCGGTTGCAGGTGAGTAGTTTTGAACTTTAAACCTTGAACTTTGAACTTTTATTTTATATTGCTTGACAATTAGGACGTATAAGATATATTGAAAAAGATCGCGGGGTGGAGCAGGCTGGTAGCTCGTCGGGCTCATAACCCGAAGGTCGCA
>CAYOSZ010000170.1:0-5627 GCA_964406715.1 uncultured Ignavibacteria bacterium
CGCTGAGACTGGGAGTAGATCCCAAACATGCCGATCAGATGGTTCGAGGGACCACCCTTTTGCCCAACGGAACGGGAAAGAAGATCAGGGTTTTAGTCTTCACCAAAGGAGAGAAGGAGAAGGAAGCCAGGGAGGTGGGAGCTGATTTCGTGGGATTGGAGGAGTACGTTGAAAAGATAACACAAGGCTGGTTGGACGTGGATGCGGTGGTAGCCACCCCGGACGTGATGGGACAGGTGGGCAGATTGGGAAAGATTCTGGGAACAAAGAGGATGATGCCCAATCCCAAATCCGGAACGGTGACCTTCGACGTGGCCAAGGCGGTGAAGGAGCTTAAGGCGGGCAAGATTGAATTTCGGGTGGATAAGGGAGGCAACATCGGAGTACCCATCGGCAAGCTTTCCTTCACCGAAGAACAGCTGACCGAAAACGCCAAGGTTTTTTTAGACGTGATAGTTCGAGCCAAACCCGCCACCGCCAAGGGAACCTATTTAAAAAGCGCATTCATCTCCTCCACCTTGGGACCGGGGATAAAACTTGACACCTCGTCGATTCTAACCATGCTCAAACAATAGAAGTGTCTGTCTTAAGCCGTCCCGGATTCACCTTCATACCAGGGCCTCCGGGATTCAATTTGCCAAAGATACCAAAAGAACAAACCGGAAGCAGAATTTAAAGGATATACTTATGTTAAGGGTTGAAAAAGAAAAGACGGTGGATGAATTAAAGGAGAAATTGTCTTCGACCAAAAGCTTATTTCTCACGGATTTCAGGGGTCTGGACGTGGAACAGATGACTCAGATGAGAAAGGATTTGAAAAAGTCAGGGGCAGAATACCGAATCACCAAAAACACCCTTATTCGCATGGCGATACAACAAAGCGAATTTGAAGGAATCTTAGATCACCTGAAGGGTCCCACCGGGCTGGTCCTTTCCTATGAAGACCCCATCATCCCGGCTAAGGTGCTGTACGAGGTTTATAAAAAGATTGAAAAGCCAAAGATCAAGGTCATCTGGATGGAGGGGAGGTTGTTGGACGAGAGCCATCTCAGAAACTTAGCCTTCCTCCCGTCCCGGGAGGTCATCTTGACCCAGATCCTCTACGGATTGAATTCCCCTCTGGTTGTTTTCGTGGGTACTTTGCAAGGGGTGATGAGGAATTTCGTGGGTATCCTGGATGCCATAGGAGAGGCGAAATCGAAGGCAGCTTAGATTCGCTGGGGGTGCTCGGGTTTTGAGATGAGCATATCCCAGGTGACGATAAAACGGATCGAACATTTTAGTTGTCAGATAGGATGAGCATATGCAACTCAAGTCAGAAGTTGATCGACCTTAAGCGAACCGGGTGTGCTTCTAAACGAAGCCTTCTGCTTCGTTTCATCCGGCGAGATGAGAGGATTAAGGAAGTTAAAGCAGAGGTTAATGTTAATATGGAGGTTAAGAGATTATGACCACAGGTTCAGAAAAGCCCACCAAGAAGACCAGCGCAAAAAAGACGGAAAGCACATCCAAAAAAGAGGAACAGGTGACAAAAGAAACCGGCAACGTGGAACAGGTGATCGGAATTATCGAGAAGATGAGTGTCCTGGAGGTAGCGGAATTATCAAAAAGCCTTCAGGACAAGTTCGGAGTATCTGCCGTCATGCCGATGGCTCAGGCAGCGGCTCCGGCTGGAGCTGCGGAATCGGCAGCACCGGCCGAAGAGAAGACCGAATTCTCCGTGATTCTTTCGACGGTGGGAGATAAGAAGATCCAGGTGATCAAGGTGGTTAGGGAACTAACCGGATTGGGACTCAAGGAGGCAAAGGATTTGGTGGACGGGGCACCCAAGCCCGTCAAAGAGGATGTCCCCAAGGATGAGGCTGAGAAGGTCAAAGCCAAGCTGACCGAGGTGGGTGCCACCGTCGAGATCAAGTAGAATTATTGGATCTTCAGGTCAGTCTGAGAGTGCCACAGAAGAGGTCGATATCGAAAACATGCAGGTTGAAGCCTTCCCGAGTCAATCGCCTTTTTGATCCGGGGCATCCCGACGGTGGCTTTTTCGCTCATTTGAAGAGGAGCATTAAAATGTGGGTTCGCCCGTTTGCTGCTTTTTGATCTTCTCCGGATTTCCCAACAAATCTGAGAGCGGGCAATCCATTGCCCTGCGGCGATCGCGGTTTGAAAGAGCCGGACAAGTAGTCCGGTTTTACGGATGAAGAGAATAGATAGATCCTGGAATGGGAGTAATTATTGGTTGACTCAGAGGGTGCAGAAGATAATCAACTCAGGCATCTTAAGAGGAATAGTTTAACAGTTGGAGCAAACAGAAAAGTCGTCTTAACTCAAAACTCTCTCGGTAAGAAGATCAACCCATCCGGTTGATCTTTTTGACCCAAAGGAGCGTGGTGAAATTGGAGAAGATTAAAAGGGTGGAGAGGAGATCTTTTTCCAAGCTTAAATCGTATACGGAGATCCCCAATCTGCTGGAGGTTCAACTGAAATCCTATAATGGGTTCCTCCAAGCCGATGTGGAACCGGAGAAAAGGGAAGACAGGGGATTACAAGCGGTCTTTAAGGCCATCTTTCCCATAAGCGACGTTAGAGAGAACTTTTCGCTGGAGTTCGTGAAATACCAATTGGGGACGCCGCGTTACACCATCCGGGAATGCCTGGAGAGAAACATGAGCTTTTCCGCTCCACTCAAGGCCACCTTGAGATTGGTGGTACGGGAGAGCCAGGGAAAAAGCAAGAGCGTAAAGGACATCTTAGAACAGGATGTGTTCTTGGGCGAACTCCCCCTGATTACCGACAAAGGAACTTTCATTATCAATGGTGCGGAGAGGGTGGTGGTGAGCCAACTTCATCGTTCTCCCGGAGTGTTCTTTGACGAGAACATTCATCCCAGTGGAAAAAGATTGTTCTCCGCCCGGATCATTCCCTATCGGGGCTCCTGGGTGGAGTTCAGCTTGGACATTAACGATGTAATGCACGTCAACATCGATAGCCGGAGAAAGATTCCCGCAACCACCTTCCTGCGGGCGCTCGGATATTCCACGGATGAGGACATATTGAGTTTGTTTTATGAAATAGAGAAGGTGGAGATATCCGGCAGGAAAGGGGCCAAGCTTTTGGGAAGGATCTGTGCCGAGACCGGGGTGGATAGGGATACCGGGGAGGTGATAATTTCTCCCGGAGATGTTCTTACCGATAAACACCTGGATCAATTGAAAGAGACGAAGATGGGCAAGCTGAAACTTCTGGTATTCGATCCCCAAAAGGATGTTGACGTTATCATCAACACCCTGAAGAAAGACCCCACCAAATCTCAGATTGAGGCATTGATGAAGATATACTCCCTTCTGAGGCCTGGAGAGCCGCCTGCTGAGGAGGTAGCACAAAGTCTTTTGCAGAGGCTTTTCTTCACGTCCAAGCGCTACGATCTGGGCGAGGTGGGAAGGCACATGATAAACCAAAGACTCAAGCTCAACATCCCTCTGGATGTAACCATTCTGGACAAGCAGGATTTCGTCACCATCATCAAATATTTAGTCGGTCTCAAGAAGGGAGAGGGTTTTGTGGACGACATAGATCATCTGGGGAACCGTCGAGCGAGAACCGTGGGGGAGCTTCTGGAGAACCAGTTCTCCATCGGGCTTTCGCGAATGGCCCGGACCATTCGGGAAAGGATGAGCTTGAAGGATACCGAGACCCTCACCCCGCATGATCTGGTGAATGCCCGAACCGTTTCGGCTGTGATAGAGACGTTCTTCGGCTCCTCTCAGCTATCTCAATTCATGGATCAGACCAATCCGCTTTCGGAGTTGACGCACAAAAGACGTCTTTCCGCCCTGGGTCCGGGAGGGTTGACCCGGGAGAGAGCCGGATTCGAGGTAAGGGACGTGCACCATACCCATTATGGACGCATGTGCCCGATTGAAACTCCCGAAGGTCCCAACATTGGTTTGATTGGCTCGCTATCCACTTATGCCCGGATCAACAAATACGGTTTTCTGGAGACCCCTTACCGGAAGGTGAAGAGGAGCAAAGTGCTGGGGGAGATCGAATATCTTACCGCTGACCAGGAGGATCAATTCATCATAGCTCAAGCCAACGAGCTTTTAGACAAGGATGGCAGGTTCGTCAGCAGCCTGGTAAAGGCTCGCCATCGGGGAGATTTTCTTGTTATTCCGCCAAAGAACATAGATTACATGGATGTCTCTCCCAAGCAACTGGTCAGCGTGGCAGCCTCTTTGGTTCCCTTTTTGGGGCACGACGATGCCAATCGTGCTCTGATGGGTTCCAACATGCAGAGGCAGTCGGTGCCGTTACTTATGACCGAACCTCCGCTGGTCGGCACCGGCATGGAGAAAAAGACGGCTGAGGATTCGGGAGCCATATCGGTGGCCAAAAGAGACGGAGTGGTGAAGTCCGTGACCTCCGAGAAAATAGTCATCCGGGCCGCAGATCACAAGTCAGATGCGGATATTTACGGGATAGACGAATATGAGCTGTTGAAATTCAAAAGGTCCAATCAGGACACCTGCATAAATCAGAAGCCTTTAGTGGAAATGGGAGATAAGGTCAAAAAGGGTGACTGTATCGCTGACGGCGCCGCCACCTGCGCAGGAGAGCTGGCTTTGGGAGTGAACGTTTTGGTGGCTTTCATGCCCTGGAGAGGATACAATTTCGAGGATGCCATAATCGTAAGCGAGGAATTAACCGAACATGATAAGTTCACCTCCATACACATTGAGGAGTTTGAGCTTCAGGTGCGAGAGACCAAAAGAGGCGCGGAGGAGATCACCCGGGAGATTCCCAACGTATCAGAGGAAGCCTTGGCCAACTTGGACGAGAGGGGAGTAATCAGGATCGGGGCGGAGGTGGAAGCGGGGGATGTCTTGGTGGGGAAGGTGACTCCCAAGGGAGAAACCGAGCTCTCCCCGGAGGAAAGACTGCTCAGGGCCATCTTCGGAGAGAAAGCCGGGGACGTGAAGGATGCTTCCTTAAAAGCTCCTCCCGGAATGAAAGGAATAGTAATCGACACCAAGGTTTTCTCCCGCAAGGAGCGGGGGGAGGAGTACAAGAAGACGGAGAAAAACGAGATCGCCAGACTGAAAAGAGGATTCGCAAAACAACTGGAGGTTCTGAGGAGCTTGCGGGACGAAAAGCTCTCAAACCTTCTGCACGGTCAAACCGCCAAGACCATCCGCAGTGCCAAAGACAATTCCATCGTCTTCAGGGCCGGATCGAAGTTCAAGAGAAACCCGTTCGAAAAGATCGAGGTAGATGATGAGGTAATAGCGGAAGATGGGTTTGTACAGGATCCCAAGGTTGACCGGAGGGTGAAGGCACTTCTGTCCAGCTATCAGGATCTGGTCAGAAGAAGAAAAGCTCAGTTTGACGTGGATTTGGAGAAGGTGATTCGGGGAGCGGAGTTGCCGCCGGGAGTGGTGCAGCTGGCCAAGGTGAACGTGGCTACCAAAAGAAAGCTCTCCGTGGGAGATAAGATGGCCGGAAGACACGGAAACAAGGGGGTGGTGTCCAAAATCGTTCCGGTGGAAGACATGCCCTACCTGCCTGACGGGACACCGGTGCAGTTGATCTTAAATCCCTTAGGGGTTCCCTCCCGCATGAACGTGGGGCAG
>CAYOSZ010000171.1:0-5610 GCA_964406715.1 uncultured Ignavibacteria bacterium
GGTCTTTCAGAAGACGAACTAGTTCATGTTGGTGATTCTATCAATCATTTCTTCAACTGTGCAAGATAAAGAAGAACAATAATGTGATGTGACGAAAATGAAGAAAGACTCTCAGATAATGATTACAGGTGGTCTGGGTTTTGTTGGGTCTGTATTAGCAAAGACACTTCTCGAAATTGGCTACAAAAATGTCACACTGCTCTCAAGATCGAAGCACAAGGAAAAGAATATCGAGGAAATAAAGAATCATGTTCGGGTGATTATAGATGATGTACAAAATATTGGCAAGTACATTGCGAATATCGATGTCATCTTCCATCTCGCATCAACAGTAGATAACTATGCAGTTCAATCAGGAGAACCTCACAGAGATAGTGAAACCAATGTTCTACTAACGAGCTACTTGCTTGATGCGATTAGAAATGTGAAACCAGATATTCGGTTGGTGTTTGGTAGTTCATTCTTTGCTGTTGGAAACCCTGAATCATGTCCCGTTGATGAAACAGTGTGCTGTCGTCCTATCAGTCTATATGGTGCAACTCGACTCTGCGGAGAGCATCTTGTTTATACATATAGAGATGCATTTCATTTGGATGCAGTTGTGATTCGACTCACCAATGTTTATGGCCCAAACGAACGTTCAGCGAGTGCTCAAAAAGCTGCATTCAACTTTTTCATAATAAAAGCACTATGCAATGAAACAATAACAATGTATGATGAAGGAGCCACTAAACGTGATTTAATCTTCGTAACAGATGCTGCTAAGGGATTGATTCGTGTCGCTGAGGAAGGAACTGAACCACTCTACTTCATTGGCTCCGGAAAGCCAAGACGCCTGAAGGAAATCTTTGGATTAATAATAGAAACAGTTCGGAGTGGTCACATCGAACAAATACAAACCCCCGAATTCCATCGCAAGGTAGGTACAGGTGATTTTTGGGTAGATAATACAAAGCTTCGTTCACTTGGATGGAAAGAAGAAGTTGATTTGGCACAGGGGATTAGAATGACTGCGGACTATTATCGTGAAAATCCCGAGTTTCTAGAACAGGAATGAATTCAATACCGTTCCTATTCGAGTTCCACGAGCTTAATATAACAAATAGCTCTCCCCGCAACTGTCTTCAAATCAATAGGGAAAACACGAGGCGTTAAACAATGACAATTCTTGTAACCGGATGTGCTGGTTTCATTGGTAGCAATTTCATCTACTATCTACTCAGTAAATACGAAAATATGAAGATTGTAGGTCTTGATCTTCTCACATACGCTGGGAACTTAAACAATCTTAGTAATCTCAATGAGAATGAGAAATCGAGGTTTCATTTTATCAAAGGCGACTTATGTGACAGACCCTTGATAGAGAGAACCTTCAAAGTACATGACATTGGTGGAGTGATTAACTTCGCAGCTGAGTCACATGTAGATAGATCGCTCTATGAACCACAGCTCTTTCTGAATACCAATATCTTAGGTACTCATACCCTATTGGATGTGGCGAAGCAGGCTTGGGATGATTCTGAAGGGAAACGGTTCCTACAGATATCGACAGATGAAGTATATGGTGAATTAGGTGCGACTGGATTCTTCACGGAGGATTCTCAGATCCAACCGAGAAGTCCCTATTCAGCTAGTAAAGCATCAGCAGACCTGATAGTCCAAGCTTATCACCAAACATTCGGGACTCCTACACTGATTACAAGATGCTCAAACAATTACGGTCCGTTCCAATTCCCAGAGAAACTAATTCCCCTGATGATCAACAACGCCAAGAATCACAAAGATTTGCCCGTATATGGAGATGGCTTGCAGGTTCGTGATTGGATTCATGTTGAGGACCATTGTGAAGCTATTGATGTGGTTTTTCATAGGGGTGAATTAGGAGAAGTATATAATATTGGAGCACGAACAGAAAAGACAAACATAACCGTTGTAAAGAGTATAATCCAACTTGTTGGCGAGATATTGGGCGACTCCAAAGTTAATGAAAATCTTATCAGATATGTGCAAGACCGTCCTGGACATGACAAAAGATATGCTATCGATTCAACGAAAATTGAAACCAATTTAGGATGGAAACCTAAAATTAACTTCGAAGAGGGTTTGCAGACCACAGTCCAATGGTACCTTGAGAATGACGAATGGATTGAACAGATTGTTACCGGTGAATATCAGAAATTCTACGAAATGCACTACAGAGATAGATGAATCTTACACAAATCACCCATATCTGATCGAAGTTAGAGAAATGAGATTGTTCTCATGATCGCATATTACTATCTCCCTTGGGAGGATTGGGGTTTCTGAAACCACTTTACTTTTCACGATTGTGAGGTTATATGAAATTCATGGAGCTCCATTCATGAATCTCCAGCTTCTTCTATAGACCTATTAAGCAGACTATTTCTTACAATAAGGTTTGTTTCCTTATTGTGAATGATTCTTCATAAGATTCTAATAAACCACATTTATTGTTCCTACTCGTAGGTTTTCTCCACGGGTAGTTTTTGTCTTAAAGGTAATCCAGTAGGTTCTTGGTTCATCAGTTGTCCATATGTCGTTTTTAGTGAAAACGATAGTTGACCATACACCTTGTGTACCAAAAGGTGATTCAAAGGACTCAACAAGGTGCGATTCGCCTGTTGAGTAATATACTGAGCCTATATAACCACCCTGTTCAATTTCTCCTCCATAGATTTCAACCTCAATTGCATCAATAACTTTACGTTGTTCAACTTGTACTGGGAATCCCCAATACGCCCATTCGTTGACTGGGGATTCTACATAGAAATACCCATTGTTTCCTTTGATAATTCCACTATCTTTTTTGTCTCTTGTTGCTGGTGCTAGTACTTGACTTACTCTAGTCATGTTTTCTACCTCGTCTATTGTGAATCTCTATTTTGTTTTAAGAAAAACTTGTACAAACTGAGTCAATCTTCTCGAGTATTTCATGGTCTACTCTATCAGTGAGTTAAGAACATCAGCCAG
Source organism: uncultured Ignavibacteria bacterium (assembly GCA_964406715.1). Classification (GTDB taxonomy): domain Bacteria; phylum Zixibacteria; class MSB-5A5; order MSB-5A5; family SM1-73; genus SM23-73-3. The sequence goes on from CAYOSZ010000171.1 coordinate 2,992, forward strand.
TTTTCCTGTCAAAGAGCGACGGCTAAATAGCTTCGAAATATCTCTCGGTGTTCCTTGAATCTCCTCCCCTCGTATCCACGAATTGTAGAGGTCGATTATTTTCGAACAACCTTCTACTGGGCTCGACCAATTAACCAAATATCCATATTGATTCTGTCTGATGAAATCCGCTAGTTTCCCAGGTTTTGAGAAACTCAGAACTGGACGTCCAGATGCACCATACTCAAACAATTTGGCGGGAATGGCTGACGACTCGACAGTCGCTCCAAAGTCTAGTAGTATGTGAGATTGCTGCATCAACTTGATGGCTTCTTTATGAGGTCTAAAACCAAGATACTCGACAGCAAAATCCACATTGAATCTCTTTGCATCAGACATTAACGTCTTTGCGTCTATATTCCCCATAAAATGAATAATAATATCATCCTTTATTCTTGGTTGTTCTTTGATTGCAAGACTCAACGCTTCAAAGAAGGGTATTGCACTCAATCCTCCATAGAGCGAGCCAACATATCCAAAAGTAAACTTATGTTTTTCAAGTTCTTGAGTTATCTGAAAATCAGCTGGATCATAGCCATTAGGTATGACTGTTACAGGAGGTAAATGTTCTCCAATAGATGCCATCAGCTTGGAACGGATTGTATCGTTTACAGTCACTATTGCATTAAAGGATGTTAGAAGTCGTTTTTCATATATGCGATAGAATAGTCTGTGTAACGTGGTTGGCCATTTGATTCCGAAGTTCCATGTAAAAGGGTCCCTGAGGTCTGCAAGAATTGGTAAATTCAGTTTCTGTCCTAGCTTCTTAGCAACCCGTAAAACTGAGTATGGCGGAGCTGTTGCGTAAATTGCATCAAATTTGACGCTTTCTGATAATTTGAGTCCTGCTCGAATCGCAGAAGGCACCCAATCGAATTGTGGATCAAGGAATGTATAGGCCAAGGGATAATTCTTCAAAGGTCCTTTTGCAAACCGGCGTATAATTTCGAAAATTGGAATTCGATAAGCTCGAGCAATTTGCTGATCTTTGGGAATTGCATCAAGTAGTGATCTATCTTGTCTATACGAGTAATCATTAGCTACGCTCACAATTGAAGACTGCCATCGATATTCAGGAAGATATCTTGAAAACTGAAGAGGTCTAAGTGCACCAACTCCACCTAAGGGAGGGTAATAGTATGCAATCATAAGTACTTGATTCATAATTCAAAAAATTAATGACAAGGTCGAACTTATGTGGTTTCTGGCTATGTGGAACTTTCAACACAAGTCAAAAACCATTTTCTATATGATAATTAGATGAAAATTGAAGTGCAGGTTTCATCCCATAGAAACAGTTATTTCATCTCTAAAGGGGGAAGCGAGCCAGTCATGATCGAAGAAATGGAATCCACTATTGCAGCTGATAGTATGAGTTTGAATTTGATTACTGAATCAGCTTCTCGTGTATTACTGCTTGTTGCTGGACTCGTTTCAGGTGCTATTCTTGTGAGAGCTGTTGATATTACAGAATATTGGACTTTGTCAGATTATGCTCATCTCAAAGTCCTTATGTACTGGAATCAATTAATCTCAGTAGTCATTATTTTTGGTTTGACAACTGCTGTTGTACGTTCTGTTTCATCACATTCACATGAACCTAAGAATATAGGACGTGCTCTTGCAATTTCATTGCTTACTGTGACTTCAGTTTATCTAGTTTTCACCCTGTTAACCACTTTGTTAGCTGAGCAAGTTGGATTTCTTATTGCTGATTCTCCTGAAACTACCACAGAGCTTAGGACTTTGTGGGTTCTGGTTCTTCTCTCAATGCTCCCAAATGCCTACATCATCATTGCAAAATCGTTTTTTTCGGGAATACAGAGAATGAAACGAAATCTCATTGTGGATGTTGTTTACAATGGATCACGTATTGCAATATTGGTCTATCTCTTTGTTAGTGCAACGATTACGCTCATCAATATTCTATATATGTATCTACTAATATTATTCCTTGGATTTGCTATTGCTTTAATCCAAATTACACGAGAATTGCGTTTGGAGAATATTCCTTTCACTCTATCAGGATCTCAAGAAGTGGTTGGTCCTCTTTTTCGAGTTGCAGGAGCATTTCTTGCGCTTACTCTAATAGCCTCATTTGGTAACTATGTGATACCTCTACTTGTGAACTTCTTTGGAACTGATACAGATATGGCTAGATTTTCTATCGCAGATAGTACTTCAGCTACCCTTCGGGCACTTCTGTACGTTCCCTTTGCTGTACTATTACCAAATATTACTGGCATGTTCTCACGCGGCGAGCACGAGGATTTACTAAAAAGATTCAACGAAAGTAACCGAATCATTATACCCACTTTGATCTTCGCTTTTCTTGCTACCTTTAGTTTTAGTGATTATCTTTTGGGTGGTATCTATGGTGTAAAGGCATTAGACACAACAGGTGGTCTTTCCGCCGCACAATTCTTAAAGATTCTAGCCCCAGGCTTATTGTTTTCCACAATAATTGGTCTTTACTCAAATCCCTTGATAGCTTTGAACAAAATGAAAGTACTTTTGGTACTTGGAATACTCAATGTGACCTTGCAGGTAGCTTGGATTGTCATAATGCAGCCTCTCTTC
>CAYOSZ010000172.1:0-5575 GCA_964406715.1 uncultured Ignavibacteria bacterium
ATCAAACGGATAGAAACATAATATAAGGTTATTCAGTTTATCCGTTTAATCCGCTTCATGCGTTGACCGATCTAATGATTGCCCCAGAAGTATCTTAAGAGTATTTTTATAAAAACGAACCCCTCGGATTGATCAGCAAACCATAAACCCGAACATATGATACCATTAAAGGACGACATTCCTTCTTACAGCCCGCCCATCGTTACGGTGACACTGATCTCCATCAACTGCCTGGTATATTTTCTCCTCTTGTCCCTGGGAGAAGGATACCAGCTGGCTCTGGTCAAATGGGGAACCATCCCCTACGAGATCACCCACGGAGTGGAGCTGACTCCCGAGCTTTCCTTCTCCATTCCTCTATCCTTGTTCTCATCCATGTTTCTGCACGGAGGCTTTTTCCACTTGGCGGGCAACATGCTTTATCTATGGATTTTCGGGGACAACGTAGAAGATCAGCTTGGTCATTTTAAGTTTTTCATCTTTTATATTCTATGTGGACTGGCGGCAAGTTTTCTGCACATTCTCACCACGCCCAACTCTCAGATCCCCATGGTGGGTGCCTCCGGTGCCATAGCCGGCGTGCTTGGAGCTTACATGATTAAATTCCCCAGGGCAAAAATCTTGACCTTGATATTCTTTGGTTTTTTCATTCGAATTGTAGCCATTCCGGCTCTTTACGTTTTGGGCTTCTGGTTCATACTCCAGCTGCTTTACGCCCTTCCGTCAATTGGGTCCACCTCAGGCGGGGTGGCCTTTTTTGCCCATGTGGGCGGGTTTTTGGCCGGGATCGTTTTACTCAAACTTTTCTCGGCTCTTTCCAGGAGAGAATCCTGCCATGAATGAGAAATCCTCAAAGACCAAACTTCGCTGTGATCTCTGCGGCAAACGCTTCAAGAAAGGCGGCACCAGATATCGTATCAATTTGGAGGTCATTTCGGATTTCGACGGACATATCGAGGATTTCTCAAAGAAGCCGGAAGATTATCTAAAGAAAAAGATTGAAAAGATACTGGACGACACCAAAGAGACATCCGAGGAGGAATTGGCGGAAGAGGTATACTTAAAACGGAACTGGTTGGTTTGCATAAACTGCCGGGAAAGATTTCTGCGAACCCTAAAGAGACTCTCCCGGTAGGTCGGGTTGCTAGCCGTAGGCAAGCTGCCCGACAAAATCCTTTGTTGGTAACGGACGCCCCGTCCGTTATCATATAAGTTTGATTTTCACGTCACTGACAGGGTGTCCGTGACCAACGAGGGGAAAAAGGACACCCCCTCACCTCGATCCTCTCCCCCAGAGGGGAGAGGAAGAAGAAGTTCCCTCTCCCCTGGGGGAGAGGGTTAGGGTGAGGGGGAAAGCAGACCACCCTGTTGATAACGGACAGAGCGTCCGTGTCGAACGGAAGGAAACATGAAACACGCCGACTTCGTCCATCTGCACGTCCACACTCAATACAGCCTGCTGGATGGCGCCAACAAGCTGGATGATCTGGTGGCGCAGGCACAGGAATTCAAAATGCCCGCCCTGGCCATCACCGATCATGGCAACATGTTCGGAGCCGTGGAGTTTTACAGAAGATGCATGGCCTCCGGAATCAAGCCCTTAATCGGATGTGAAATGTACGTGGCTCCGCAGGACAGAAGGAAAAAGGAGTCCATCCGGGGCCTGCCGGATGCGGGCTATCATCTCATCCTTCTGGTCAAAAATCATTCCGGATACAAAAACTTAATGAAGCTGTCCAGCATCGGGTACCTGGAAGGATTTTATCACAAACCCCGCATTGACAAGGAGGTGCTACGGCAGCACAGTAAAGGTCTTCTGGCATTGTCCAGCTGTCTGCGGGGAGAGATCCCCAGCCTTCTTCTGAAAGGGGATTATCCCAAAGCCCGGGAGGTGACCGAGGAATACAAAAGCATATTCGGCCAGGGGAATTTCTTTCTGGAGATACAGAATCACAAAATCGACGAGGAGATCAAGGTCATTCCGCTTCTGACAAAATTGGCCCAGGAATGCCAGGTGGAATTGGTCGCCACCAATGACTGTCATTATCTTAAAAAAGAGCACGCTCCGGCTCACGATGCCCTGCTGTGTATTCAGACCGGCAAGAAGATAACCGACACCGACAGGCTGAAGTTTACCAACGACCAGATGTATTTCAAATCACCGGATGAGATGAAAACCCTATTCGGTGACTTTCCCTCCGCCCTGGAGAACACCCTGCGAATCGCGGAAGTTTGCAATTTGGATTTTGAGTTCGGGAAAACCCACTTGCCCGAATTCCCCCCACCCTCCGGCTTTGATGATCTGGACTCCTATATGGAATTTCTGTCCCGCAAGGGATTGGCAGCCAGATACTCCAAAGTCACTCCCGGTCTGGAGGAGAGATTGGGATACGAGTTGAAGGTTATAAAACAGATGGGATTTGCCGGATATTTTCTCATCGTCAAGGACTTCATCGACTATGCCAAACGCGAGGGCATCCGGGTGGGTCCGGGAAGAGGCTCGGTGGGAGGGAGTCTGGTGGCCTTTTGTCTGGGAATCACCAACATGGACCCCATCAAATATGGGCTCCTGTTTGAGAGATTTCTCAATCCGGAGAGAATTTCGCTTCCGGACATCGACATAGATTTCTCTGACCGGGGCAGAGACAAAATCATCCGGTACGTTATCAACAAGTACGGAAAGGACAACGTTGCCCAGATAATCACCTTCGGGACCATGGCCGCCCGGGCAGTGGTGCGGGACGTGGGAAGGGTTCTGGATATTCCATACTCCGACGTGGATCGGATCGCCAAGATGATCCCCTGGGTCCCCGACATGAATTTGAAGAAAGCCCAGGAGCAAAGAGTCGAGCTTCGCACCCTGGTGAAAAGCGATCCCCGGATACAGAGGCTGATGTCCTACTCGGAGATATTGGAAGGATTGTGTCGGCATGCCTCCACCCACGCCGCCGGCGTGGTTATCGCTCCCCAGGCTTTGACTGAATTTGTTCCTCTCTATAAGGGCAGCCGGGACGAGATAACCACCCAATATGACATGCGCAGCATCGAGGAGATCGGCCTTTTGAAGATGGATTTTCTGGGTCTGCGCACCCTCACCGTGATCGACGATACCCTGCAAATGCTGAGAGAAGAGAAGAACACGGTGCTGGACTTTGACTCGATTCCCTTAGACGATAAAAAGACCTACCAGCTGTTCTCCAACGGAGAGACGGTGGGGATATTTCAGTTTGAAAGCTCCGGGATGAGGGAGTATCTCTGCAAGCTCAAGCCCGAAAGCTTGGATGAGTTGACCGCCATGAATGCCCTCTACCGTCCCGGGCCTTTAGACAGCAAGATGACGGATGAATACATCGACAGGAAAAGGGGGTTAAAGAAGATATCCTACGAGCATCCCCTGCTGGAGCCGATTCTAAAAGAGACCTATGGGGTAATCGTGTATCAGGAGCAGGTTTTAAAGATCGCCAGCGACCTGGGTGGATACAGTCTGGGCAAGGCAGACATATTAAGAAAGGCCATGGGAAAGAAAAAGGCGGAGCTGATGGTTCAACAAAGGGAGGAGTTTAAAAAGGGGGCCAAAGCCATGGGGATAAAGCAGGTGGTGGTGGACAAGATATTTGACCTGATGGCCACCTTTGGAAGATACGGTTTCAACAAGGCCCATTCCACCGGATATGCGTTTCTGGCTTATCAGACCGCCTATCTTAAGGCTCACTATCCGGTGCAGTTCATGGCCGCCAGTATGACTTCGGAAACAGGAAACACCGACAGGATCGTCACCTTGATGGAGGAATGCAAGAGGATGGGAATTGAGGTATTGCCCCCCGACGTAAATGAAAGCGTGGGGAAGTTCAAGGTGGTGGGGAACCAGATAAGATTCGGATTGGAGGCGGTGAAGAACGTGGGACATGGAGCCATCGAGGCCATCGTCGAAGTCAGAGAGAAGGTGGGCAAGTTCAAAAGCATCTTCAGGTTCTGCGGCGAGGTGGATATGAGCGCGGTGAACAAGCGGGTGATGGAAAGCTTGATTCAGGCCGGAGCATTCGATTCGGTCTCGAAGCACAGAGCCCAATTGATGGCATCCCTGGATGTGGCCACCAACTGTGGGCAGAATCTGCAGGAGGAGAAAAAACGCGGACAGACCTCGCTTTTTGATCTTGCCGGCGAGACTAAGGTCGCCCCCATCCCGAAAGTACCTGAAGTTCCTGAATGGCCCATAAGTGAGATTTTGTCCAAGGAAAAGGAGATGTTGGGTTTCTACGTATCCGGGCATCCTTTGACCCGATATGAAGAAGAGCTAAAGACCTTTGTGACCAAGGATACCAAGACCATAGAGGAAGCCAGGGATGGAGAGGAACTCTATATCGGAGGGGTCATTACCCACGTGAAGACCAACGTCGACCGCAAAAAGAAGCAGATGGCCTTTATCACCCTGGAGGATTTCGTGGGAACGGTTGAGGTGGTTATCTTCTCCGATTGTTATGAGAAAAGCCGCCGGATCATAAGAGCGGATTCCATGGTCTTAGTCAGGGGAAGAGCCTCCACCAAGGAGGGAGAGAAAGCCAAGGTGGTGGCGTCGGATATAGTAAGCTTGAGCAAAACCTATCAGAAGATGAAGCCGCCTGTGCACATTCTCCTTCTCTCCTCGGGTACCGGTCAGGATATCGTCGGTGAGTTGAAGGAGATTCTCAACCTTCACCCGGGTAAATCACCGGTGATCCTGCACGTGAGAACCAACGACGAGGAACTGAAGATGCGGCTTAAGAACGCGGAGGTGGAAGTCTCCAGAGAGCTTCTGACCGATCTGAAGTGCCTGTGTGGCGAGAAGAACGTGTATGTGAATCGCAGTTGAAGTAGTTTTTGGGGATTGCGAAAGCTTTCTTTCGCTATCTTTTGGCGGGAGACGAAGTGTAGGGTCGAAGACAGGTTAATGAGCTTGATACTATCGTGCCTAAGTGTAGACACATCTGTGGATTTGGTTTATTATCAAAAATCCCCCTTTGGCATGAAACATACGGTTCATGCCTTTTCCCCCTTTATTAAAGGGGGATTAAGGGGGATTGTTTCCCCCAACATCGATAAAAATTTGTCATGTTAAAAAGCCCTTTGGTCCTGCCTTGTTACGAACCACAATTCGGGACGGGATAAATTCCCGCCCCTATGCAGAATAACAAAATATCATCCATAAGGCTCGCTTTTTGCGAGCCAAAAGAGTTTTATGTTCTTTAAGGACCTATCTGTCACTACGGGTGTACCTTTAGCAGACGTAATCTGACAAAACGCACAAACCAGTAAATTTAGCGAGAGCCCACTCTTACCTTAGTTGCAGCCATCCAGCGGTGGAGGTCCGCCTCTGTAAAGGTAACTCTCGAGGTATACCACATCTCCCACGTCTATTATACCGTCATCATTTACATCTCCAACGCACAGGGGGTCAGGAGGATTGCCACCCCGATAGAGATACCCGACAAGATACACAAGGTCGCCAATGTTAACGATGCCGTCTGCGTTGCAATCACCCGATGCCGGGGGAACCGGCCTGAAGACCTTAACAGCTTCCAGAGCATTGACCCTACCA
>CAYOSZ010000173.1:0-5496 GCA_964406715.1 uncultured Ignavibacteria bacterium
GCGATGTTTCTCAGCTCCACCACGTCGTAGGTGACCGGATTAACTTTATAGAACTCGGTGATCTCATCCAAAAGGATGTCGATTCTTCTTCTGGCTTGTTCCAGACGACGGTTGGATCTTACTATTCCCACGTAATCCCACATGAATTTTTGTATCCAGTCCCGATTATGGGAGATGATCACCCATTCCTGTTGATCGAATACCCCTTCCAGACTCCAGGAAGGGATGGGGGGGAAAGAGAGATCCCTTAAAGATGGAAGCTTGTCTTTGGCGCTTTTAGCGGAGAAGTAAGCAAAAGCAACCGCCTCTAAAAGAGAGTTGGATGCCAGCCGGTTTGCCCCGTGCATTCCGGTACAAGCCACCTCACCACAGGCATACAAATTTTCTATGACGGTCCTTCCCTGCAAATCGGTAACCACTCCTCCGCAGATGTAATGGGCGGCGGGAACCACCGGAATCGGGTCTTTGGTTATATCCAAGCCCAGCGAGAGGCATTTCCCGTAGATGTTGGGGAATCTCAGTTTAATGAACTTCTGGTCCAGATGGGTGATGTCCAAATAAACGCAAGAATCCCCCCGTTTTTTCAACTCGTGGTCGATAGCCCGAGCCACCACGTCCCGGGGAGCGAGTTCCTTGCGAGGATGATAATTCTCCATGAAGGTTTCACCTGACTGCAACCGCAGGATGCCTCCCTCCCCTCTTACCGCCTCTGATATTAAAAAAGAATCGCCCTGATCGTGATAAAGAGCGGTGGGATGAAACTGGATGAATTCCAGGTTTGCCACCTCCGCCCCTGCCCGGAAAGCCATGGCTACCCCCCCACCGGTGGCGATGGAGGGATTGGTGGTGTGAACGTATACCCGGCCTGCTCCTCCGGTGGCCAACATGGTGATCTTGGACAGACAGGTGACGACCTGGTTTTTCTCCTTGTCCAGAACGTAAGCCCCCCAGCACTTGATTTTTTCGCCCGGCTTTCGCCGGTAGTCTTTGAGATGATGCTGGGTGATCAAGTCGATGGCGATGTGATCTTCCAATATCTTAACGTTCTTTTTGGCTTTTACCGCGCTTAATAGAGAGTTCTCCACCTCCCTGCCGGTGAGGTCGGCGGCATGCACCACCCGGTTTTTGGAATGCCCTCCCTCCAGTCCCAGATCGAATTCTTCTTTTTTCTCTTTCTTTTTGGTGAACTGCACCCCGATCCGGATCAGTTCCTCAATACAGCCTGGGCCTGCTTTAACCACTTCTCTTACCACCTCGGGCTTGCAGAGTCCGGCTCCTCCCTTCAGGGTGTCTTGAACGTGCAGTTCGAACGAATCATCCTTGGCCATAACCGAGGCGATGCCTCCCTGGGCATAGTTAGTGTTGGATTCGGAATCCTCCTTCTTGGTGACTATGAGCACGTCTCCCACCTCGCTTGCCTTGAGGGCGAAGGAGAGTCCTCCGATGCCCGATCCGATCACCAGAAAATCGGTTTTCATGTTCATCTATTCTTTCCCTCGATTTTATCCAAAAGGATTTTCTCTCCGGAGGTTATCTTCAAATCGATTTTAAGCACGTAGAAGGGAATTTGCATCCGATTTATGAAAGGTATACGCACCGAATCCTTCTCCGTGGTGATAATAATATCGGCGCCGATACGTTCAGCCTCCTGCGTAAGAGAAAAAATGTTTTCCTTTCTATAAGGGAAATGATCTGGAAATCTCCGATGTTTTAAAATCAGTATTTTCAGCTGCTTCAAACTGCTCTCGAATGACTTAGGATTGCCGATGCCGGAGAAAGCCAGAGCTTTCTTATTCTCCAACTCCTTGAAGTTTATGGCGGAGCCTTCGAACAGCTTTTCCACCGAGCGTATCCGATAAACCGATTCCACAATGGGAGCTTTGGGATTTAACTGGTTTAACCTTCGGATCAATTCGTCTTTGTGGGAGCCCTGATCGGTTTTGGTCAAAACGAGGACGTTTGCTCTTTTCAGGGAAGTCAGAGGTTCTCTTAAAATACCTGCCGGTAGCAATCTTCCGCTGCCAAAGGGATTGACCGAATCGATCACCACGATATCCAGATCCCGGAAGAGTTTTAGATGCTGGAATCCGTCATCCAATAACAAGAACTGTGCATTGTGTTTTTCAACGACATAATCACCGGAGCGGCATCTGTGCTTGGTTACCAGAATGGAAACATCGGAAAGCCTTTTCGCCAGAAGATAAGGCTCGTCTCCGGCATCCTCCCAGCTTATTTTATCTTTGGTCTTTTGCGTTAATTCCACCATCTCTTTTTTCTTTCGCTTATATCCTCTGGTGAGTATGGCTACCTTTTCGTTTTTTCCTTTGAGCTTTTCCGCCAGATATATTACCAGAGGGGTTTTTCCCGTGCCGCCCAGGGTGATGTTCCCCACGCTGATCACCTTTGCCCGCAGCTTCTTTTGCTTCCATATCCCGTGCTGGTAAAAAAAGAGTCTAAGGCTGCATAAGACCCGGTAGGGCAAGGAGAAAAAGGAAAGAATCCCTGCGGCCAATGTCCACCAGATCCCTTTACTCTTTTTCTTATCGAAAGGAGATGTCCTTTTCATAAGTTTGACTTTCTTTCGAGAAGGGAAAAAATCAAATCGGTCGTTCGGCGGGCAGCCCCGGTCTGGTTCCGGATCGCTATCTTAGCTCTCTCTCCCAGCTTCTTTCTTATCTGGTCATCCGCCAGCAGACCGGATAGATTCAAGTAGAGCTCCTCCTTATCCTTGACCTTTATGCCTCCTCCGGATTCGATTAATATTTCGGCTTCCTGTTTGAAGTGATCCACGTAAGGTCCAAAGAGAACCGGCACCCCATAGATAGCCGGTTCCAGAAGGTTATGCCCCCCCACCGGAACCAGGCTTCCCCCCACAAAAGCCAGATCAGCCAAAGAGTAGATTCTGGAAAGCTCACCCATGGTATCCAGAAGGATCACCCTTCGCTCGTCAAGAGTACTCTCTTTTTGCTTGGAAGCGTTTGAGTCGACTTCATCCAGTTGACTTTTTCTCACGTTATTCATCTGATGAGTTGAAAGCTCCCTTTCAATTTCCTTTAATCTATCCAGATGTCTGGGGGCAAGCACAAAAACCACATTCCTGTTTTCCTGCTGCAGTCTCTTGAAAACCGGTATCAATATCTTTTCCTCTCCCGAACGAATACTTCCGCCGATTACCACCTTGCAATGATCAGGAATACACATCTTTTTTTTCAGCCCTTCGGTATCTTTTACTTTGCCTGCCATAAGGAGACGATCATATTTCAGATTGCCGGTGACTTTTATCTTGTCCGGATTTGCCCCCAAAAGCATCATCCTCTCCTTGTGTTCCTCAGATTGCATGCATAGAAGATCAACGTGTGAAAGCGTCTGCTTAAGAAGTCTTTTTATCAAGAGATACCTGCGCAGCGATTTTTCGGAAATGCGTCCGTTGACCTGTGCCACGAAACATCCGCTGTTCTTTGCCTCCCTTATGAGATTGGGCCAGAGCTCGGTCTCCACCAAAATCAGAGCCGAGGGTTTTGTCCCCTGGATAGCTCTCTTAAGGAACCTTTTCAGATCGACGGGGAGGAAGAAAACCAGCTTTACCCCTTCAAGAATTCTTTCAGCCTCTCTTTTGCCCGTCTTGGTGACGGTCGATACCACCATTGAGTATTCCGGATGGTTTCTATTAACCTGGGGAATGATGGTGGATAATGCTTTCACCTCCCCTACAGAGGCGGCGTGAAACCAGATGACCTTTTCTCCCAGAAGCTTTTCTGTTTTCTCCTTGGGCAGTCTTCCAATTCTTTCGCTTATTCCGTGTTTTCCCAAAGCTGCCCGAAGCAGAAGATAGGGGAAGGAGATGACAAAGGCGATATTTAAAATGAGGTTGTAGAATGTATACATTGGTAATCTGCTAAGCTTTTAGAGGTCCCAGAACCTAACTTAAGGTTTTAAATTAAGTGAGTTAATAAATTGAAGAGTCCATTCTGTTAAATAAAAAGATAACGCTTTGAAAGTTATTAGAATATTAAAATCGTGTCTAAGTGCGGCCTCTTTTTATTATTTGATAAATCCCCCTTTGGCATGAACCATACGGTTCATGCCCTTGTCCCCCTTTATTAAAGGGGGACTGAGGGGGATTGCAATAGATTTTTTCCTCCAACATTTCCGAAAATTTGTCACTTTGAAAAGTCGATAACCATAAGTCAGGTTCTGGTCTTATCCGCCTGCGAGAAATAATCGTCCGCTTTTTGCGTAAGCTCCGTCAGTTGCCTTTCCAAATTAGTTCTTATTTTCTCCAATTCTTCAGAAGTAGATTCAGCTGACACATAAATCGGCTTTCCTAACATAATCACCGTTTTGGAGAAGGGCTTGGGGATTATGAAACGGTCCCAGGTAGGGAGAGTCCAGCGATGCTCAGCGGAGTTGGTTATGGGAAGGATGGGCATGCCGCTTCTCTGGGCGATGTATATCGTTCCCGGCTGAACCTGAAATCCGGGTCCTTTGGGGCCATCCGGGGTTACGCCCACGTCGTAACCGTAAGCGGTCTTCTCGCACATTTCGAAGATGGCTTTAGTTCCCCCCCGGGTGGTGGAGCCCCTCACCGGGACGAATCCCAACCGGTTTATTATGCGAGCGATGTACTCCCCGTCCCGGTGCTGGCTGATCAAAACGTGTGCCTTGAGTTTACGGTGTGAATAAACCAGAATCAACATCCGGCCGTGCCAGAAGGCATAGATTACGGGTTTCTTTTCCTTCTTTATTATATCGAGATTCTCCTTACCTACCCACTCGATCTTCAGGGTTTTTCCTAAAAAGTAAATCAAAACCGGTCCTATCCAGGATGCCAGAAACAAAAAAACTTTATCTCTAATCTGTTTTAGCGGTTTTTTCATTCACCAACCATCTGACAGGCAGTAATGTTTGTGAGAAGAAAGGAGGGGACGTTTTTAGAATTCTCATTGATCTTTTAAGTCGATCATCAAGACACAGAAGACTGGGGCTGATTATCAGAGTTTAAAGAATACCCTAACATCCGGGTCACGATCTTTGCCGTCCTTTCTGATGCACCCTCTTCTCCTAACTTCTCCCTGACCTTATTTAGTTCATTTTGAATGGTTTTGTATCTTTCTTTCTCGGTTAAAATCTCATACATCTCCTCCGAGATCCGTTCGGGGATGGCTTTCTTCTGGATGAACTCCGGAACCACTCTTTTGCCCGCCACCACGTTGGCTAAGGCAATGTCCGGTATGCTGATTAAGCTTTTCGCTATCAGATAGGTCCACAGGCTGGTCTTATACAGCACCAGAAACGGGGTGCCCAGAATGGCACACTCCAGTGTGGCGGAGCCGGAGGCGACCAGAAGCAGATGGGAATGTTTCATCAAATCATAAGTCAAATTCTCCACCAATCCTGTCTTCAAGTCAGTCTGCTTAAGCAGATTCTCCACCTCTTCTTTTTTGATGGTGGGCGCCAATCCCAGAAGCACCTTCAATTTTTTGAGTCTTCCTTTTA
>CAYOSZ010000174.1:0-5494 GCA_964406715.1 uncultured Ignavibacteria bacterium
CGGCACGTCATTGCGAACAAAGAAAAACAAACCAATCGGTCTGAGGAGCTTGTCTGAGGATTAAGCACCCGGCGATTACTTAAAATTTCATTCGGAAACCCGAAAGAAAGTAAACCGTATAATCCCTTCTGGATGGGCAGACAGCAAGCTTAGGAGTTGTTTATTTGACAGAAACCTCCTATATTTATATTTGATATGGAGCAGCCAAATTCGGTACAAAAGGCCAGGCGGGACTTAACCAGCGGTTCGATCACCAAAGGCATTTTCTATCTGGCCATACCCGCAGTGACCACCATGTTTCTGGAGACCGCCTTTTCCATCGCGGACATCTTCTGGGTGGGAAAATTGGGAGCGGTCTCTTTGGCGGCGGTGATCTCCAGCGCATTTTTAATCTGGATGATCTGGTCATTGGTGGGGGCGATCTCGGTGGGCGTCACCGCCCTGGTAGCAAGATTCATCGGAGCCAGACAGCCGGATCAGGCAGCCTACAGTGCCCGGCAATCGTTTCTTTTTGCCATATTCCTTGCCCTGACCATCAGCATCTTCGGTATCCTTTTCACCAAGTGGCCCTTTATGCTGATGGGGACGGAGCCGGACGTGACTCACCTGGGAATCCGATACCTCAGGATTATCTTCATCGGCGCGGTGTTTTTCTTTTTAATCGACATCTTCAGCGCCATCTTCCGGGCAGCCGGTGATACCAAAACTCCTATGCTGGTCATCGGGGGCAGCCTGGCTTTGAACATCATTTTAGATCCCATATTGATCTTTGGGCTGGGTCCCTTCCCCAGAATGGAGACAGCCGGCGCTGCCTTGGCCAGTATCATCTCTCAGGCGGTGGGAACTCTGCTTTTCATCCGGCTGATCGCCCGAGGAAAGTTGGGCTTCAAGTTCTCTCTGATGCCCAGCCTTAACCTGGATCTCTCCATGGTCTGGCGTATCCTGCGCATCGGGATTCCGGCCTCGTCCGCATGGATACTCTTCAGCGTCGTTTATCTTTTCTTAAACAAGATTGTAGCCTTATTCGGCACCGAGGCAATAGCCGCCTTGGGGATCGGCAACCGCATGGAATCGCTCTCCTTTCACGCATGTATGGGCTTTTCCATTGCGGCATCCACCCTGGTGGGTCAGAATCTGGGAGCGGGAAAGCCCGAAAGATCGGGTCAGGCCGCCTGGCGGTCCGCCGGTATCGCCGTTCTGATTACCGGGTTCGTAGGTTTAATGTTTCTTGCCTTCCCCAGGCAGATCGCATCCTTTTTCATCTCCGATCAAAAAGTGATCGGAATTGGAATCGGATACCTGCAAATCGTGGCTTTGTCTCAGATGTTCATGGCTCTGGAGATCGTGTTGGAGGGCGCCTTCGCAGGAGCGGGCAACACCGTTCCTCCCATGCTGGTCTCCATCGCAGGTTCCCTTGCCCGCATCCCTTTGGCTTATCTTATGGCGGTTCATTGGGACATTGGAATAAACGGAGTTTGGTGGGCAATCACTTTTACCTCCATAGTGAAGGGGATAGTATTAGCTTATTGGTTCAGCCGGGGAAGGTGGAAAAGTAAGATGATTTGAGACTTGACAAGTTCCTAGTTTAGATTATACTATTGAAAAAAGAAGACACAAAATGCCAAATCCATAGTTCAGTGTTTTGCTCCGGGAGGTACACATGAGAAGTCCAGGGAAATGTCTTGTATTTGTTTTTCTGTTGTTCCTTTTCAAATTCGCTCTGGCTTTGGAGCCGGAGTTGGTTCTTGAGATGGGAGTGGAGGGAAAAAGAACTGGTGGCGATATCTTAGATGGCAAGCTGATTCTATCCTCACAGGAGAAGTTGCGGGTGGCAACACCACAAGGAAAAGAAGCTTTCTACATGGATCTAAAGCCGAATCAGGGAGTGGTTGCTTCTGCGGACGGAGGATTTTTTGGGATAATCACCCTTTCCCCGAAGGCATCCCCGGGCTTTTTGGCGGCAGAGAAATTTGAGCTCTATTCTTCCGATGGGAAAAAGCTATGGGAGATTGAAAAGCCCGACGCTTCCGATTTTTACGTTTCCCCCGGGGGCAGGTTGATCGCCGGGCTTTCAAGCAGTGAGGGAAGCTCAAAATCCCGGCTGGTATTCTATGGCCAGACCGGTAACCTGACCGGCAGCGCTAAAATCGAAGTTCCGCAGGAATTCTCGTTTTCACCAACCGGAGAATACCTGTTGGTCAACACCGTCAAGGACGGTCTTTTGGCATTCGGCGATTCGGGCGTTCTGTCTGCCGAATTTGGTCTATGCCAGAAATTCGCGGTTTCCCGGGACGGACAGTACGTGGCTACGGTTTCGGACGGGAATCTGAGGTTCTTTGTTAAAGGCAAACCGGTGGGCAATGCCCTGGAGATAGACCCTTTGGTCAGAGGGATGTCCTTCTCGCCGGAGGATGCGTATCTCTGCGTTTTTGACAAAACGAATCTCTATCTGTTGGAGGTCCCCAAAGGGAAGCTCGTCTGGCAGTATACTTTGGTTCAGCCAGGGCTGTCCTTTATTTCGGCGGATGTGTCCTCAGACGCTGATAGGGTTATTGCGGGATTAGATTTGGACAAAGGCAGTGAGGTCCCATACGAGGAGAAACATACCATGGGATTGGTTTACGTTTTCGACAGGGATGGAAAGATCGCATGGGAAAGGGAGATCTCATACCGACTCTGGGGGAGCCTCTTCCCCCGGGTGCGGTTCTCCTCTGACGGATCAAGATTTTCGGTGGTGACCCGGGAGAAGATTTATCTGTTTGACGTCACCCCGCCGGAGAAGTGATCTTTCCGTCGGTTGGATAATCCTGATTTTAAAAACACCTCTTTTCTTTTTGATCTTGCAAGAAGTGTGAAAGCCATTGCACAGAACGATGGCTCAAATTTGCTTTTCCGTTTCCCCTCGTACCTTTACTCTGAATGAACCCCTTCCTTTTGGGGTAGTAATCCCATATACAACAACAGATTAATCTTTCAATCCCAAATTAAAACAGCCGGGAGCCATATTAAGCCGGTGGCATGTATTTTGCTTAAGCCAGCAATTGAAATGATTTTCAACCAGGCACATATTCGAGGAAATTGAAAGCATGAAGAGCAACCTGTTCAAGCTGGGCTTTGTTCATTTAGACGATCTGGTTTTCCACGAAACCTGCGATTTTAACCGGGTCTGCCGGCTGGCGGATCAGATAAAAAGGGATGGTCATTTGAAGAATCCGGTTTTGGTGGCGCGCTTTCCAGAGGAAAACAGGACAGATGGTTCATCCCCGGAGGATAGTCGCGGGCTTCTGGTTTTAGATGGAGTCGTCAGAGTCTCCGCCCTGAAGCTTTTGGGTTTTCCGGACGTGCTGGTTCAAATGGTGGAATACTCAGATGAGAATGTGGAGCTTTCCTCATGGGATCATCTGATATTCAAGACCAGTAAGGATCAATTGACGGACAAGCTGAAGAAACTCGATCTGGAAATATCCTCCTGCGACTGGAATTGGAGAAAGGAAGCTTTGGAAGACCAACGGACGATCTGTCATATCCTCTTCCGGGATCATTCCGGGCTGGTGCTCAGTCAAAAGGATTCATCCATCGAGAAACGGGTGAGAAGCCTATTTAGCATAATTGCCATATATCGCACCTCCTGGGAGATTTACCATCCCGGTCTGGACGTGGGTTTGTCTTCGGCATTTGAGGATTTCGAGAACAGCTCAGCCATAAACTCGCTGCCTGTATTCAAGAAAGAGCAGGTGCTTGATTTAGCTTCCCGCGGTATACTTTTTCCGTTCGGGGTGACCAGGTTCGTGATTCCCCAATGGGTTTTGGGTCTGGAGGTCTCCTGTTCGGTTCTGGGTGCTGTGGCACCGCTTTCGGAAAAAAATCTGTTTTTAAAGGAGCTACTCTATTACCGGATGAAGAGCAAAAAAACCAAGTTTTATCAGGAGTCAGTTTTTCTTTTTAACGAATAACCTACCGCTTCTTTCGGTGTTTCTCCTGTTGCCCTCATTTCCTCAGCCAGCGGTATGAACCGTATGATTCATACCAGCGAAATGAGGGTTTTATTTTCGCGCGTAAATCGTTACCAGCCAGACTAAAGATCAACATTACGGGATAACAGGTATTTGACCAGCACCTAACTTAAGGTTGTCAACTATTTAACTTGACATCTCTTGTAGCTATAAGTTGTTCAAACTGACTTTAGTCAGGTCTAAGTATTGAGGCTCAAATGGGCTGAGAACACAGATAGGTCCGAAATGGTGAAGCTTTACGGACGATCAAAAAGTCGGATAGTCCTACGGACATATCCGACCTACTGACAGCCCCGCAAAGAAAAAATTTGGTAACTCAAAAAATCCGAACCACCAGACTCAAAATACGTAGATTTAAAAGTCAGCCATCAGTTCTAACTTGCGGCAGAAGGTTTGACTTATTATCGCTATTACATGACATGAGCAAAAACACGTGTGTCTGACTAATTAAGATTTCGGTGGGGAGAATATCATGAGACGTTATTTATTCTTTTTGGTGGTTTTCTTGACGGTCGGTTTCAGCAGCTCTTTTGCTTCCTCGTTGGATCTCACCTATCGGAACACGGGCGTAAGTTTCGGCAATTCAAAGAGGCTGAACGGAATTCGTTTCAACCTGCGTGACAATCACGTAGAGAAGATAAACGGCCTTAACCTCACCCTGTGGATTCCCAAAGACAACCCGGATGCGGTGATGAACGGTTTAGCCATCGCTTTGGTGGCTCACGAAGCCAGGGAGTTAAACGGTGTTAGTATCGGAGGAGTGGGGGTGGCTGCGGGGAAGATACGGGGTTTTTGTTTTGGAACGGTGGGGCTTGCAGCCGGAGATATCGAAGGAGTCGCAATCGGTGGGATTGGCCTTGCCGTTGGTGACGTAGAAGGCTTTGATATAGAAACGATCGGAGAAACAGGAGGAGACATCGATGGAGTGGCCATCGGAGGTCTGGGAATGGCAACTGGAAGAATAAATGGTGTTGCCATTGGCGGGATCGGTGTTGCGAGCGGGGACGTAAATGGGGTGGCGATAGGAGGCATTGGATTAGCCAGCCAGGACATAAATGGAATCGCCGTGGGGGGAATCGGAATCGCAGGCGAAAACATCAACGGGATAACGGTTGGAGGTATAGGAGTAGGGGCACAGGACGTGACCGGCATCACCATCGGAGGTTTAGGAGTGGGTGCACAGAACGTAACCGGCGTATCCATCGGAGGTCTGGGAATAGGGGCTCAAGACATAACCGGGATCAGCGTGGGGGGGTTGGGGGTGGGTGCTCAAGATATAACCGGCATCACCGTTGGAGGTTTGGGGGTGGGCGGGCAGAACATAACCGGTGTCACCGTCGGAGGTCTGGGCGTCGGTGGCCAGGATCTGACCGGTCTGACAGTGGGAGGATATTGTAGGGCGAAGCAAGATATGACGGGTCTTTCTATCGGTGTCTTCAACCGGGCCAGACGCTTGGATGGCGTGCAAATCGGGATTCTCA
>CAYOSZ010000175.1:0-1759 GCA_964406715.1 uncultured Ignavibacteria bacterium
CGGACCTAATCTACCCAGATTGGTGAAGAAATTTGTATGTGTGATAGTAAGAACAGATGCCCTCAAGGATGCTATCGGGATCATCCGCCAAAACATGGAAAAAATAATTGCGGAGAAAAATAAGGGGGAAGATAGAAGACATTTAATCATAAAATGATAAATTGAGAAAATGAAAAGCGACATCGAAAGATGGCTTAAAGGCGATGGGGAAGTTTATCTAAAAGATATGGGTATTGAAAAAGGTCAGATCGTCCTAGATTTCGGTTGTGGAGATGGACATTATACAATTCCTGCGGCCAAGGTGGTTGGGAAAAAAGGCCTGGTATACGCGCAGGATAAAGACAAAGGGGCGTTGGATGAGTTGATCAAAAGAGCCAAGGCAGAGGGGCTGAAGAACATAAAGGCAATAGAAACAAAGGGAGAGTTGAGGATTGATTTAAATGATGAATCTTTGGACGCAGTCCTGCTTTATGACGTTTTGCATTACCATGATAAAAAGGAAAGAAGAAAAATATATGGTGAGGTCTATCGGATTTTAAAAAATGGAGCTCTTTTGTCAGTATTTCCCAGACATCATAAAGAAGAGATGCATCTGGAGTTGGATCAGGTAAGAGAAGAGATCGAAAAAGCAAACTTTCACTTTGAAGGCAGATTTCTCAAAAGGCTGTTACATGATGATGATTATGTGAAAGATCATGTCTTCAATTTTCGAAAAAGGTGAGACTGTGATAGAGATTCATTTATGAATAGCTGACCTGTTGTTGTGGTGTATCCCTATTCCGCAACATTTAAGGTTCAGGGTAAGGGTACCCGAACCAACACTATAAGGAGCTGTCAACGGATTAAACGGATCGAGCGGATTGGAAAAGAGTGCATGCGCTAAATCCGATCAATCCGTTGGTATGAACCATATGGTTCATACCGTTGACGGGCTATCCGTTGAACTTCTTTACTGCCTCCACCATGTTTTTCAACTTCTTCTGCGCATCAGCATGAGGAAGAAATTCCAGTCCACAAGAAGGATTGACAAAAATCTGATCTCCAGAGTACTTCTTAGTGATCTTTTCAAAAAGAGCGATTAGATCAAACTGTTTTTCCATCATGGTGTTCCGCGCATCCACACACCCCAGCCCGATTTCTTTCTTTCCGTTGTAATCCAAAAGCAGATCGAGATTTTCTTTTTTGCTAACTAAGTCGATACCCAATATATCAACCGGAAGGTCGAAAAAATCGGGTACCAGCTTCTTTATGGAACCGAAGTAGAGGTACAGGGCGAACTTCGCTTTTATTCCTTCGGTTATTATCTTTAGAGATTCCTTGACTAATCCAAGTCCTTCCGGATGGAAGCATAAGTAGGGTTCATCTATCTGTATTATTTCTGCTCCTTCCTGGCTAAGCTTCTCCGCTTCCCTGTGCAGAATCCGCGCTAAATCAAAAACTATCTTTTCCTCGTCGTGATAGAAATCATCTGAAGACAATTGGGCAAAGGTGAAAGCTCCGGGAATAACTGCTTTGACGTCTTTGCTGGAATTCGCTTTTACGAACTTGAATTCCTTCACCACCGAATAGTCTCCAAAGGAAAGCTTCGACTTGACGATGGGGCGACGGTAGTAAATGTTGTTGTCAAAGAATCTTAAAAGTCCGCCTATCTCCATCCCCCGGATATTTTTGGCAAAAGGAGTGATCAGATCGTCCCAGCGGATCTGTCCGTCAGTGATCAGATCCACCCCTGCGGCTTCCTGCTCCTTGATCACCCGTT
>CAYOSZ010000175.1:1769-5486 GCA_964406715.1 uncultured Ignavibacteria bacterium
CTCTGATCGAATCTGTTCCGCGCTCGCCGCAGATTGATTTCCTTCTTGTCCTCGGTTATCTTGGGATAGTTTCCCACCGCCGTGGTTTTCAACATGGTTTTCCCTTTTTAGAGTTTCAGCGTGACTATAATCTTCACCCGGCAAGAGGGTAAAGGGACAGGGTAACACCTGTGATGAGAATTTACTTTTTCAATAAGTCTTGGATGATCTTCTCCAATTGATCGACCTGGAAGGGCTTATTTATTATGCAGTCAACCTTTGAATCCTTCATCTTATTGGGATCGGGATCTACCCCCCAGCCGGTGATGATCACCACCGGAACGTGGGGCTTTTTCTGCTTGATGATTTTGGAGACCTCCCAACCGGATATGTCAGGCATCCCCAGATCAGTTATCACCAGATCGAATCCATCCTTTTCGAACATCTCCAATCCGTCCTTACCGCAGGCAGCCACCTTGCACTTATAATCCATTCTCTCCAGCACGCTTTCCAACAGATCGGTCACGATGGGCTGATCGTCTATGACCAAAACCTTTATCGCTTTCGGCGGGTTATTCTCATTCCCCTTAATGGTGATAACTTCTTCTATGTCCAATTCGTCCCCGGAGGGGAGCTTAATCTTTTCCTCTTTGGTCTTCTCTTTACCGGTTATCTGCTCTATGGAGCCGTGTTCCAACCCGGTCACGTATGACAGCACCCTTTTCTTAAAGCGATTCTGCGCATCTAAAATCTCCGATACGGGAATTTTCTCTCTATCCCTGTATCTGAAATTCAAAAGCTCGATGCTTCCCAAAATAGGCACCAGGATTTCATCCAAGTTATCCCGGATATACCGGGAGAAGCATTCCAGAAGCTTTCCCATCTGCCCGCCAAAGAGGGTTATGATTTTCCCGTCTTCTTCTCTGAATCTGAATTTCTCCTGGCTGAATGTGGTGAGGATTCCCCAGAGTTTATCCTCGGAGAAAACCGGCACGGCAATCATCGACTCCAATTTCTCATTTCCGGCTAAAGAGGCTAAATTCCTTTCGGTCTCTGGAATGTCATTAACGATCTGAGGAATTCCGGTATCAATCAGTCGCTTGAAAATCCCAATATCTACTTTCAAGTTTTTGAGACTTTGAATCGACGTCTTATCAAAACCAAAGGAGTATGCCAGGCTAAGGTCCACCCCTGAGGAACCAAGCTTAAAGATGGCAACGTGCCTTATTTTGAAAAACTCGGTTAACTGTTTAACCACGGTCTTTAATATCTCTTGCATTCTGCCTTCTCTTCTTATCAAACCCTGATCCTATCGGGCTTCATCTCTGGTGAACCAAAAAGGGTGAAGCTGTCGGCCTCGTTTATGGTCACCGAAACTATCTTACCCAATAGCTCTTCCTCTCCTTGGATTATAACCGTCTTATTTGTTTTGGTCTTCCCTTTCCATTTCCTTTCGGTTCTTCTACTTCTATCATCGACTAAAACCTCAAGGGTCTTGCCCAGAAGCCTTTGGTTTTTCCTTCCGGAAATTTCCTTTTGAAGCTTAATTACCGTATGAAGCCTTCTGAGCTTTTCCTCCTCCGGTACGTCGTCTACCAACGAAGCAGCTTTAGTCCCCTCTCTTATTGAATAGCGAAACATGAAAGCCGAATCGAATTCGACTTTTTTCATTACTTCCAAGGTTCTCTGGAAATCCTCTTCGCTTTCTGTGGGAAATCCGACGATTAAATCCGTTGACAGGCTTACACCTTTAATCCTCTCCTTTATTCGTTCCACCAGTTTCAAATAATTTCCTGAAGTATAATCCCGGTTCATTTTCTCCAGAATGCGATCGGATCCGGCCTGCAGGGGAAAATGGATATGCTCACACAGTTTGGGGAGTGCGGCGATCCTCTCGATCAGTTTCTCCGACAGGTCCTTCGGATGAGAGGTCATGAAGCGAATCCACTGGATGTCCGTCTTGTCGCTCACCATCTGCAGAAGATCGGCGAAATCTTTCCCCTGGTACTGGTAGGAGTTGACGTTCTGCCCGATCAAGGTCACCTCTTTGCACCCGGATTCAGCCGAAAGCTGAACTTCCCTGATTATCTGACCAATAGGCCGGTGTCTCTCCGGTCCCCTGACGTAGGGCACAATACAATACGAGCAGAAGTTGTCACAACCCCGGGAGATGGCTACAAACGAGGTGAAAGGGGTCTTCCTTTCAGGAAGAGCATCTTTTTCCCATATCTTTTGTGAATCGAAATCCTGGCGTGTAGAACAAATGGAAACTCGTGAGGAATCCCGGTGATTCTGTAGATATGCGGGAAGCTGAAAAATCTGATCCGGGCCAAGGACGAAATCCAGATAAGGCATCTTTTCGATTAAGCTCTTCCCCATTCTCTGTGCCATACAGCCAACCACCACCAGAACAACATCGGGATTTTCCTGTTTGTATCTGAAAAACTCGGAAAGCCTTCCCAGAGCCCGCATCTCCGCCTTCTCCCTAACCGAGCAGGTATTCAGAACGATAACGTCTGCCTCTTTCGTGTTTCCGGTCATTCGGTAACCTTCGGAGAGAAGAAGACTGGTCAATCTTTCCGAGTCGTACACGTTCATCTGGCATCCGAATGTTTGTAAGTAAACCTTCTTACCCATGAACAAGCTTTTGTATGAATTAATTTGATTTAATACGCACTCCTATTGCAAAAATAACCTGTGACGTTGATTTGTCAAGTTCTAAAAGAGAAAGCGCCGCACATGAGAGTACGGCGCTTTTCCCTCGGTCGGTTGCCCTTTGGTTTTTACATCGTGCCTGCCTGGCATGGATCCCGCAGGCTGGGATAATTATCTTTCAGGTCTCTTATAAGCTCCACCAATAATTTGCTTTTATCAGGAAGGTATTGCCAGGTATGGTATTGAACATATCATCCCAGTCACGCCTGAATCTGAAATCACCTACTCCCTGGTTCCAGGTTTCCCGGTTTTGAGTCCAGACCAAGAAAATGGTGCTGCCGGGTCGATACTCCCAGCGCAAAACCAAGTTGGAGTTGAAGGACTTCCATTTGAAGTCCGGTTGTTTCACCGCTTCGTTGTATACCGTTTCATCCACGTACTCGAAATCATCCGGTGGGACGAGCTTCTTGAAGTTCTCGTAATCCACCGCAGCCATAAAAGGTTGAGCATAGACCTGCAGGGTCAGGTTTTTGGTGAAGGTGTAAGTAGCTCTGACGGTCATATCAAACTGCTTCATCTCCTGCTCGCCGAAGATGTCGTCGGTTCGGTTGCCCTCCGCATCCTTCAGGTAGGTCAGCCATCGGGAAACATCACGGCCGTGATAGTAGCTCGGACCACCACTGATCTCTATGTTTGATCTGGGATGCAGGGTTAGCCACAGGCTGTACGAGTTGTAATATCCGTCCCAGGTATCTCCGGTCTCGAAGTAGGGATTGATCTGATACCATTTCCGGGCATCCGTCTCCAGCCAGATCCACCAGTTCCGCCCGATGGGGATGGGAGCCGGTGGTCCTCCTCGCGTCTCGCGATCGGAATATATGTTGTCGTAATCCTGCCAGACGCCTCCGCCCACGGTCCAGAAGTTCTTCAACTCTATGGAGTTATTGAAATTTCCTCCCCGGGTAAGCTTGACCCCGGAGAGGTTTTCGGCCATACCGACGTTGAGGTTATTCCAGGTTTTTCTGATAATCCACCAGGGTTTGGTGGTTCTGTATTGCACCCAGGCCCAGGCTTCCTTATAGT
>CAYOSZ010000176.1:0-5482 GCA_964406715.1 uncultured Ignavibacteria bacterium
TCACCAGATTTTGATGCGCCGCTTCCAGACGAGGTCCAGGAGGCCTTTGAGTCATAAGAGCGCTTCTGGACACACATACTTTCCTCTGGTGGATTGACGACAATCCGGAGCTCTCTGAGGTAGCTCGTAGCACTCTGGCTGATTCTCAGAATGAAATTTTTGTGAGTGCTGCCTCGAGTTGGGAAATCGCTATAAAGTCGGCTCTGGGGCGCTTGAGTGTGGAGGGAGACCCGGAGAGGTTCTTTCCTGAACAGATGACCCTGAATTCGTTTCAGGCGCTTCCGATCGAAATGAGTCATGCATTGCATACATTCCATCTCCCTGACCATCATCGTGATCCCTTTGATCGATTGCTGATCTCGCAAAGCCAGATTGAGGAGCTTCCACTGGTCACAAAGGATCCGTCAATCGGTGAATACGAGGTAGGGATCATCTGGTGACGGATCCGGTTGAGGTGCGTATGCTGAAGCGCCTCCGTGTGGAAACCTCTCCCGGCCGCGAATTCCAGCGTTTGCGTGTGTTTGTCAAGTACCAGGATGTCGGCGGCGTCGATCTTTAGCTGTTCCGTGACCTGTGTCAGAAGCACATTGAATGTGAGCCCCGGGTCAAGGCTGGCGGTGATGGCCAGATCGATTTCCCTCAGCGCATTCAGCCGATTGATCTGGCGCTCGATCCGACTTTCGTTCTGTTTGCGCCTCGTGATGTCGATAAGTGTGCCGATAACGGCTGGTCGGCTCGGTGCTGATGGAGATCTCCGACGAGTGACAGGTGGGCCGCAGATACTTCCCTGGCCTGCGGCAAGGGCAGGCAGCCGAAACAGCGATGGTCCTCTCCGTCGATTGCCAGTCTATTGAGGTATCGTGGTTCTTGCGAGTGGAATATAACGCCGATCAACCAGGGTTTCTCATAGCGCTTGCCCGTCAGCAAAAGGCTGGGCCAGGCCTGACCGACGGCGGGTTTCCACTAATGTGCGATCTGGCTTCCCCACGCCATCGGTTGTCGCTGAGCGAAATCGGATCAACCGTCAGGGCTTTCCATCAACAGCTGATCTCCCGGAGCGGGCACATGCGCGGCCTCAGAACAGCCTCTTTGCCAACGCCAGCATCCCTTCACGCCAGGGGAGACGGTGTGTGACGCCGGTTTGGCGGCCGAACTCATCTCGATGGGCAAGATACCATTCGAAGTTGCGGATCAGAGCGGCTTGGTTGGAGTACTTGGGGCGGAAGCCGAGCACTCGCTCCGCCTTCTCGGTGGAGACAACCGACTCCTTGCCGATCGTCTCGTAGATCCAGGGGTAAATCGGTGACAGCCCAAGCCGCTGCAGAACGCGCAGCGTCAGGACAGCAGGCCCCTCCGGGATGGAAATCACCCTCTTGCCGAAACCGGCGTGGTCCAAGACAGCTTGAAAGTCACTTCGGGGAGACCCGAACTCGCTGGCGCCGATATTGAAAGTGTCATTGATCGTTTCATCCGGGAGCCTCGTGCACAGCCAGATTGCCTCACACAGGTCTTCGACATGCAGGAACTGATAGGGTCGATTACCCTTTCCCAGGATGGGGAAGTTCCTCCCCTCGGAAGCCCACTCGTATAGCAACGCAAACACCCCTAGCCGCTCCGGCCCAACGAAGGACTTCGGCCGCAGGATTGGGAGGCACATTCCCCTTGCCCGATATTCGGCGACCACCTCCTCGGCCCGGGCCTTCGACTCCCCGTACGGCCCGACGCCGCGAAGGGGGTCGCTCTCGATCACAGGGTGGTGGTCCGGAATTCCGTACACGGCAGTGGTCGAGATGTGGACAACGCGTTCCAACTTCCTTTCGCAGGCGACATCCAAAACGGTGTGAGTCCCATTTACGTTGGTTGTGTGGATTTCGTGGCTAGGGTAGAGGGGGAGCGCCGCCGCGGCATGGATGACGATATCAACGCCCTCTGTCGCTCGCTCGACGTCCGCACGATTGCGCACGTCGCCCACAATGACACGGATATCCTGATCGACGTCGCGATGACTTAAAGGTACGATGTCGAGCGATGTGACACGCTGGCCCCGGGCCAGCAGGTAGCGGATCAGATTAATTCCGAGGAACCCGGCGCCGCCCGTGACCAGTATTGATGCAGGCAATCCTTCCTCCCGGCTTTGGCAAGCTTCCTGAGATGAGCGCCAACTATTGACACCTGTATAGGTCATGCCCTCTCCTCCTGGAGAGAAGGCAAGTAGTGCGACCAGCCTGAAGCCCAGAGGAATCCCTCATAAATGATGATGCCTATCTTTATCAGTTCCGCTTTCATGGCTATTTCTCCTTCATTGTCTTCGTGAAAACTTGACGGTATTCCCTCCTCTGGATCGTACAGTGGACTACTCAGATCCTTTGAGAGGAGTGGAGAGGACTTCGAGCAGGCAAGCGGGATTCGCGATGAGCATTGGGACTTCCCGTCGATAGGCTGCGTACTCCTCCCCGAATTTTTCCAACAATTCCTTCTCCTCCACCAAAAATAGGAAACCGAGAATCCAAAGCCATTGCGGCGCCGCAATGAGGAGGAAGGACCAAATATGTCCGATCGCGAGACCAAGGGATGTCATGAAAATGCCGATGAAAAGGTGATGTGGATGTCGGAGACAGCGGTAGAGATCAGTTATGACCAGCTTGGTGGTGCATCCCCATCTCTCAGGATCCGCCATGCGGCCGAGCAACCTGCCCGTTCTTTTCAATGGGAAATGTGCAAGGAACATCCCCACAAGGCCGGTGATGCGAAGCCACGCTGGAAAAGGGCTGGCTTGCAGGATGAGATCGGTGCTGACTCCGCCTGCGATCGTGATTCCTGTTAAGATCAGCCAAAGCACGAGTCTTGCCTGGCATACAGACATCTTTTAATCCTCCATTTGCGAAATCCCTTCCACTCCTTGCGCCCTTCTGGTCCAGTCCGCGAATCGCAGGCGGAACTGCAGCGCGAAGGGAAGGACAGTCTCTTCAGCAGATTCCAGAACGGCATAGCCACAGTGGCCGGGAGGGTGCACGACCTTGTGTACTCCCCAAAGGCAATGGCAGTTGCGGCCGGAGCAGGGGGAGCCCTCCAATAGGAATTCGACCCGGGGGGGCGGCGGTTTTTTTTCAGCGCCCGGCGGGGATGATTCAAGCCCTTGCCCGCATTTGGCGGGATTCGGGACTAAGGGTTGCGTGTTTCCAGCAGCCTGGCGGGCCAAGACCCCCGGCCGTGTTCTTGGCCCCGACGACTGACAATAATCAGATCCCGATCAGTTGCGCACACCCTGCTGCACTCGATAGGGACGGGCATGGTGACCTCCTCTATCAATGGCGACGGGTCCATCTCCTGGGACCCGCAGCACCGAGAGGAATTTGGTGACCTCGCTATCAAATCAGGCCAGGCGATCAAGCCATGATATTCGTCAACCACTTGAGATCTGGTGACCTGGTAAGGGCGGTTGTCAAGGCGACGCCACCTCCTGCGCTTCCGGCCAGGGGCCGGGCGAACCTTGGAGCAGGGATCCGTCCTACCAGAGCGGATCCTCTCGCGTGCCCCCCATGGTAGAACATGGCCGGGGTCAAATGCGACAGTTGTAAGTGACGAAATACCATAATAATTGGATGAAGATGCTTTCATTTTTGTGTCTCGTCCTATTATATTGGTAATATCTCAATTATTCTAGACGAGACAGGAGGGACGATGCGCAGGGGTGGTCAAGACGCCGTAAAGCAAGGTCGGCGCAGGCGAGGGCAGGCCGCCCATGGCGGAGCAGATGTCGGAAGGCGCTTGAGAGGCCTGCGGAGAGGTCTGGGCTACTCGCTGCGGGCCCTGGCGAGCGAGAGCGGGCTTGCGATAAACACGCTCAGCTTGATTGAAAACGGCAAGGTGTCCCCCAGCGTGAGAACGCTGCAGAAGGTCGCCCTGACCCTCGGGGTGCCGATCGCAGCCTTCTTCGAAACCGAACCTCCTAACAGCGATATCGTGCATATGCGGGCAGACGAGCGGCGCAACGTCGCCTTCGCGCACGGCTTCCTGGAGGACCTGGGGGCAGGGATGGCGAACCGGACGATCGAGCCTTTCCTGATTACCCTGAACCCTTGCACCGATACCGGTGCAACGCCGATCGTCCACACCGGGCAGGAGTTTGTCTACTGCCTGGAAGGCCGCGTCGACTATGTCATCGACAGTCAGGCTTACGAGCTGGAGCCAGGCGACAGCCTGCTGTTCGAGGCCCACCTTCCTCACCGCTGGTTGAACAGCCGGGCCGAGCCTTCAAAAGCCATTCTTGTGCTCTGTCCTCCTGGAGGTCAGAACCGTCCGGCGGCACGACACTTCGGCACGGGAGGAGCCAGTAGAGGACCTACGGGCAGGAGCCTTGTGTCTCGAGCTGGGACGAGGGAATCCCCTAAGGAGCAGGAGCGCATCCGCCATATCCTGACCGATGAAGAGACGCGCCGGGCATACGATTGAACAGTGGAGGTTTAGATTACCTCCCGAAAGGGTTGCCTGGTAGGTTGGTCAAAGAGCGCATTCGCGCCCGGCGATCACTGTCCACCCAGAAATGCCGGCACCACGCGTCACCCGATGCACGGCGAAGAACTGCGGCACACATTGGAAAGATGGACACCGGGTCAGGTCAACAATGCGCAACCCAAACTTGCCGCTGCTGGTCAGCCTCAGATCGCAGAACGTTCAGGCACTTGTTGCTTGGGCGAGGCGGCTATGCGCTAGCCCAACGAGACTTGCAGCCGGCTGAATGTGAAACATTGGACGAAGCGTGATTCGTGAGGAATCGCAAACCTAGGAGCAAAGCCAGTGAGTGCGACGGTCCCTCGAGCGAACTCGAAATCATAACCAGGGGATTCCGGTGTGGAAGGGTCCGAGACCGATATAGTGCTAAAGGACAATTCTCTGGCGCACGTGCGGCCGGTGCGCTCCGATGACCGTACGGCGACCCTGGAGTTGATCAAGAGTCTCTCTGCCAAGACCCCCTATCTGCGCTTCCTCCATACCATGAGCCCGGAGGAAGCAGCAAAGTGGGGCTGATGCCCGGTGCTGGCTGTAGACGACGTCATTCAACAAGATTCTAACCTTGGGAGCGAACACGGCCTTTCCTTTGAGTCTCAGCGCTGCGCCCACCGAAATACTTCCCGCCCTTTGGACGACGGGGGAAATCTCTGGGCGGCTCGAACCGGATGAGCGCAGCAAAAACCTGCCCGGCTGGGAAAGCGATTACCTTTGACTATTGATTACAGGAACACCATGCCATTAGAAGAAACCATAAATACCAACCTTGCGCCATCGGGAACCGGCATTGACCGCCGTAACTTTATTGCCGGGTTATGGCACGGGGCGTTCTTAGCCCTGGGTGTCTCGCTGACCCAGCCCACAACAGTCATCTCCGCTTTTGTGGCCGACCTGACCGGCTCAACCGTATGGGTGGGGGGCCTTTCCACCGTGCTGACCGTCGCCGGAGTCTTGCCTCAACCTTTCGTTGCCC
>CAYOSZ010000177.1:0-5426 GCA_964406715.1 uncultured Ignavibacteria bacterium
CAAGCCCAAAGCCTGCATGTATTCCAAAAGCTCCCCTTTGTAATTGTGTAGAGACTGATCCGTGGTAATCTCCAGATACCTATTCAGTATCTGATTCCGGATCATCCTCTCCGCCGGAGCCAAACCTCCGTCAAGAAAAACGGCGCCGATGACGGCTTCGTAAGCGTCGGAGACTATGGAGTGTCTCTCCCTCCCTCCGGATTTCTCCTGTTCCTCACTTAAATTAAGATACTTGCCCAAACAGATCGATTTGGCGATTCGGCTCAAATTAGCTTCACTCACCAGGGTGGATTTAAGTTTGGTCAAATCCCCTTCGTTTTTATCCGGAAAGTTCTCAAACAAAAATCGGCTGGTCACCATTCCCAGGACAGAATCACCCAAAAATTCCAATCTTTCATTTGCCCGCAGTTGCTCATTCTCCGGAGTATGGATGTAAGACCTGTGGGTTAAGGCTCGATCCAAAAGCTTCGGGTTCTTGAAATGGTAGCTCAACTTCCTCTCCAGCTCCCGACAATTTTTGGACATCCCCTTTCTGCTGAATAACTTTCTCAGAAATGTGGGCAGGCCAGTCGACATGGCGATTGATAAATTTAGGAGAATCGAAATTAAAACAGAAGAAAAGTATTACGAGTTTATTCTATCATAAAGCAAGCCGGCCTCAATACATTCCATCCGGCAGGTTTCTTAAAAAAGAATAAACCTGATTAATGTTCTTTCAGCTTCCGGCAAACGTCGAGAGTTTTCGCTTTGGACAGTTTTGAAAAGAAGCCTATGTTTTTCTTTGTTTTTGGAGAAATCCTTATGTCGAGATTTTAAATTCTCAAGCCATCACTGCTTTTTCCACAATTATTCTATAAGGATATAATCTCACGGTGCAAATTTCTTTACCGCAATGCAGATGTTGTGTCCACCGAATCCAAAGGAGTTGCTGATGGCCACATTGACATCCACCTTCCGCATCCGATTGGGCACGTAGTCCAAATCACATTCCGGGTCGGGAAATTCATAATTAATGGTGGGATGGAGTATGCCTTCTTCGATCGACTTGATGGTGGCAATCAATTCCACCGCTCCACCTGCTCCCAGTAAGTGACCGATCATCGACTTGGTGGAGCTCACCGGAATTTTTCCGGCCCGATCTCCAAACACCTTCTTGATGGCCTGGGTTTCGGTCAGATCATTCAGATCGGTGGAGGTTCCGTGAGCGTTGATATAGTCCACGGAATCAGGTTCCAACCCGGCATCCTCCAGGGCTAATTTCATTGCTCTGATGGCTCCCTCGCCTCCAGGAGCCGGAGCGGTGATATGATATGCATCAGCGGTGCATCCCACCCCTACCATCTCAGATAGGATCTCTGCGCCTCTTTTTTGGGCGTGCTCCAGGCTCTCCAGGATAATTATTCCCGCCCCCTCCGACATCACGAATCCGTCCCTCTCCTTGTCGAAAGGACGGGAAGCCTTCTGGGGCTCATGGTTCCGGGTAGAGATGGCCCGAGCTGAGCAGAATCCTGCCAGAGCGGATGGGGTAATGGAGGCTTCGCTGCCGCCGGTGATCATCACCTCCGCCTCTCCTCGCTGGATTATTCTGAAAGCTTCCGCGATGGCATGAGCACCGGAGGAACATGCTGATACGGTGGCGTAGTTGGGTCCCTTGAATTTGAAACGCATGGAGATCAGCCCGGCACACATATCGATGATCATCATGGGAATGAAAAAGGGGCTGACCCTATTGGGACCCTGCTTCAAGAGAATGGCATGTTGTTTCTCGAAGGTCTCTATGCCTCCGATTCCGCTCCCCACCACCACCCCTGCCCTTTCCGGATTAAGGGAGTCTTTTCCCAGTCCAGACTGGTCAAAAGCCTGCTGAGCAGAGGCCACAGCATATTGCTGGACCAAGTCCATCCGTCTTGCCTCTTTCTTATCCATATATTGGGAGGCATCAAAACCCTTAACCTCCCCCACAATCTGGGTGGAGAACTGGGCCGGATCGAATCGGTTCACCCGGTCGATGCCGGAGATGCCGTTTTTGAGATTTTCCCACAACTCGGCCACCGAATTACCGACAGGAGTGATCACACCCAAGCCGGTAACCACCACCCGGTTTGAAGGGATAAAGGAAACATTCATGGATAACCTCTTTAGCTCTCTTCCTTGGATTGGTGGTTTTCTATATACTCAACGGCTTGTCCTACTGTGGCTATCTTCTCTGCTTCGTCATCCGGAATCTCCAGTTCGAATTCCTCCTCCAAAGCCATAACCAGTTCCACCGTGTCCAGAGAATCTGCTCCCAAATCTTCCACGAATTTAGCTTCCCTGGTCACCTGACCCTCCTCCACCCCCAGTTGATCAACCACGATCTTTTTCACCCTTTCTTCCACCGACATGTTTAGCTCCTCCTATGTTTTGTTTGAAACTGAATTTATTTGATTTCGTAAAGAACCTCCTTTGACTGCGGATAACACCCCCCCAACCGTTAAGAGACTGAAAAACCCATTGACCTTTCGAGTTCACATTCGCAGACCTCCATCCACCTGAATCACCTGTCCGGTGATGTAATCAGCCTGATCGGATGCCAAAAATGCCACCAGATTAGCTACATCCTCCGGCGTTCCCGCCCTTTTCAGGGGTATCAAGTTTAAAAAGGCATCCTTTGCCGTTTGAGGAAGCCTTTCGGTCATGGCGGTTTGAACGTAACCCGGAGCAACTGCGTTTATGGTTATCCCCCGTCCGGCAAGCTCCTTGGCGGCGGATTTGGTCAATCCCACCAGACCCGCCTTGGAAGCGGCATAATTAGCTTGTCCCGGGTTCCCCATCAATCCGATTACCGAGGTGATGTTGATGATCTTTCCGGATTTCTGTTTCATCATCACCCTGGCAACGCTTTTGGTCATGTTGAAGGCGCCTTTGAGATTGACCTTCATCACCTCATCCCAATCCCTCTCGGTGGTGCGCATCAGAAGAGCATCCCGGGTGATGCCGGCATTATTGACCAGGATGTCTAATCCGGAAAACCTCTCCATTGTTTTATTTATCAACTCCTCCACCTGGGAGGAATCGGATACGTCCGTCTTGAAAACCACAGCGGTTACTCCATAATTTCTTATCTCGGTAAGCACGTCTTGAGTCAAATCGACATTGAGATCTGCTATGGCCACATCCGCTCCTTCCCGGGCCAGCTTTATCCCAATAGCTCTCCCTATTCCCTGGGCACCTCCGGTCACCAGCGCTACTTTGCCTTTCAAGCTCATGTTCTTTGCGAAAAAAGGGTTCCCGGATTCGAGGGGTTCAGGATTCAAGTGTTTATTTTAAAATTTAAGATGTGCTTTGGGATTTCACTTGACCACTCGAATCCTTGATCCCTTGAATCCTTTTTAGATAGCTCCCACCTCCACCATCTCAATAAACTTTTCGAAGTCAACAAGCTTATCTATTCCATAATTCTTTGTATCTTTGAACGATCTTTTCAGAAGCCCCTGCAGTACCTTTCCCGGTCCGATCTCCACGAAGTTTCTGACTCCCTCTTTGTACATCCGCTCCATGGATTGATACCACAAAACCGGCATGGTTATCTGGTCTGCTAAAAGCTCTTTTATATGTGAAGGTTCGTAGACCGGCTCAGCGCTAACGTTGGCCACCACCGGAAATGCAGGTTTTTTCACCTCCAGCCCCTCTATCGCCTGCTTGAATTTGACTTGAACCGGGCGCATAAGTTCAGAGTGAAATGCTCCCGCTACCTCCAATAGGATGGCTCTTTTGGCGCCTCTCTCTTTGGCCAGTTCCACCCCCCTTTCCACGGCTCTCCTTTCACCGGATATGGCAATCTGGTCTTTGGAGTTGAAATTAGCCGGTTGAATGATGCCGTAGCTTTTAGCTTCCTGACAGATGGAGAGCACGTCTTGCTTGGTGAGCCCGATGATGGCCGCCATGGTTCCCTCACTCTTCTCACAAGCATCCTGCATCAGAAGGCTGCGGTTTCTCACCGCTTCCAGACCATCCTCAAACGATAAGGCTCCCGCCGCTACCAAAGCAGAATACTCTCCCAAGCTGTGACCGGCGGTGAATGCAGGCTCGGGTCTCTTATCTTTCATGAGCGTCCACAATGCCACGCTGTGGACAAAGATGGCGGGCTGAGTATGTTGGGTTTGGACTAAAATTTCAGGTGGGCCTTCGAAACAGATTTTGGCCAGATCGCAGCCCAATACCCGCTCGGCAGTGGAGTAAAGCTCTTTAACCTCCGGATGGGAGTCATAAAGGTCTTTAGCCATGCCCACATATTGCGCTCCCTGCCCCGGAAACAAAAATGCTATTTTATCCATATATCTTAGTCCTCAAAACGTTTTTTATTTCCCCAGGATGATCGTTTCTTGTGCCCTGAAGATCCGGCAGTAAACTTCTGCCCTCTAACCTAATATGCGAATATCCGGCAGTACCCTCACCATCTTATCACCGCCGATCCCCAGGTAAAACCTGCCCCAAAGGCAACCAGTACCGTATTTGATCCCTCCTTTATCACTCCCTTTTTTCTGGCTTCGTCCAGGGCGATGGGGACTGAGGCAGCAGAGGTGTTCCCATACCGATCAATGTTGACGTATACCTTGCCCATGGGGACCTCCAACCTTTTGGCCAGGGCTTCTATGATTCTGATATTGGCTTGATGGGGTATTAAAAGATCCACCTCCTCCGAGGAGAGTCCCACCCTTTGTATGATGTGCTTTGCCGCGCTCTCCATGGCCCTGACCGCGGATTTGAACACCTCATTTCCCTGCATGGAGATATAATGTTGCTTTAGATCGAAGTTCTCCTTGGTAAGAGGGACTTTGCCTCCTCCCAGCGGAATATGGAGAAGATTAGCTAAAGAGCCATCCCCGGATAGGAAGGTTCCCAAAATTCCCCTATCCTCTGTGGTGGCTGAAACCACCGCCGCTCCGGCTCCATCCCCAAAGAGCACGCAGGTATTCCGGTCTTCCCAATTCGTTATCTTGGAGAGAGTTTCCACCCCGATCACCAGCACGTTTCTGTACTGGCCTATGGCTATGAATGCAGATGCTATGGAAAGACCATACAAAAACCCGGAACAGGCTGCCACGATGTCCAAGACCGCGGCGTTTTTGGCTTTCAGCTTATCCTGAAGAATGCAGGCGGTAGAGGGGAGAAGATAATCGGGAGTTACCGTGCCCAAAAGGATCAAATCGATCTGGTCCGGCTCAAGCTTGGCTTCCTGCAGGGCAATCCGAGATGCCTCCAGGGACAAATCGGAGGTGCCGGTTCCGTCCTCTGCAATTCTCCTCTCCTTTATTCCGGTGCGGGTGATGATCCATTCATCCGAGGTATCCACCATCTTCTCCAGGTCATAGTTGGTCAACACCTTGGATGGAGCAAACGACCCCGTTCCGGTGATTTTCGCCTTTATTCCCTTACGCATGCAA
>CAYOSZ010000178.1:0-5393 GCA_964406715.1 uncultured Ignavibacteria bacterium
GGGATGGCGTTCATCTTTTTTATTCCGGTCTCGGTTTTGGTTATCACCATCAGCTCCTGGTAGACGTCGCCCACCGGAATGACCAATCTTCCCCCCACCTTCAGTTGATCTACCAATGGTTGAGGAATGTGATCCGGTGCTGCGGTAACTATTATGCCGTCGAAAGGTGCATGCTCTTCCCATCCCTTATAGCCATCCGCACATTTGACGGTAACGTTCTGGTATCCCATCTGCTTCAGCCTTTTCTCTGCCGTCTCAGCCAGTGAGCAGATGATCTCGATGCTGTAGATCTCGTCTGCAATCTCCGCTAAGATAGCCGACTGATAACCTGAACCCGTTCCGATCTCTAAAACCTTTTCCCCTCCCTTCAAGCCTAAAAGCTCGGTCATCAAGGCCACGATATATGGCTGGGAGATGGTCTGACCCTCTCCGATGGGCAAGGGGCCGTCGCTGTAAGCTCTTTGCCTGAAGCTCGCCGGGACGAACAGATGACGGGGGACTTTTCGCATGGCATCCAGAACAAGCTTATCCTTGACTCCCCTTGGCTCTATCTGGACTTTCACCATCAGCTCTCGCTCTTCGGCGTAAACGTCCTCTGGTGATCCTTGACCTTTCATCTGAGCTTCCTCATTATTGGAGTCCCTGCAGGAGAAGAAAATCAAAAAGATAAGAATTACCGGAATCGATAGAAAGCGGGCTTTCAGCATATCTGACCATCTTCTTTTACGCCTGAGGCGCCTGCCCCGCCTTTGGCGGGGGATCTGCTTGTGACAGACTTTGAATTTGAGAACCGGGAGAATGATACACCAAAAAAGAGACGGTGTCAACGGTTAATTTGTCATTGTCGAGCTTCGATAATATAGGTATTAGCTCTCTTGTTATGTTTATTTTCATAAGCAGTCCATAAACAAGGAACAGGTGTTCTCGATCACATCTTAGGACAAAGAGTCTGATCAACCGGGAAGGCAAGTGAAGCAACGAGTTAGCAGAGGACAAAATCGGTCATGGAATCAAGAGAAAAGAATTGACAAAGCTGGATTTTATGTTATCTTGTAAATTGGGTGAAAGTATTACTTGGAGGAAGTAAAGTTTTGTCTTCTTTTCTGCTATTCGAAGAAGGATTCTTTTATCCTGTCATCGTCTCTTCTTAACTCCCAATATTAAAGGAGGTTAGCATGTTAAACCCTAAAGATTTGAACCAGCTTAGGTTCGTGGGGCTTTTGCTTTTGCTGTTGGGTTGGTTCTGCTTTAGCTCGACGCCTCTTTGGGCCGACTCCAGCCCGCAGTGGATAGAGTTTATCCAGGGTATGGAAAAAGTCCCTCAGATCAATGTTCTGGAGTCAGGCTTTGAACGGGTGATCCTTGACGTTCAGATATCCGGTATGTGGTCTGAGGAGGTATCAACCAAAGGAGGAGTTTTCAATCGGCTCAGCATCCCGGAGAACGGTATAACCAACTTAGTCGGTCAACCGAACTTGCCGGTGATCAGAGAGATGGTTCAGATTCCCTATGGGGCTGAGGTGGATGTGGAGATCATCGCGTCTGAGTTTGAGGAAAAATCCTTAGAGGATCTGGGCATATTCAACCGGATCATCCCGGTCCAGCCGCCTATCCCTAAAATCGAAGGGGCTTTAGAGAATGCTCAGTTTGTGATCGAGGAGGAAACATATCAAGCGGATATATACTATCCACAAGAGTTGGCAAAGGTTGGAAACATAAACGCCATCCGCGGACATAGATTTGTGATGTTGAATATCTTCCCGGTAAGCTACAATCCAGCCTCGGGAAACCTGAAGGTGTACTCTCATGTAAGGGTGAGTGTGAATCTGAGTGGTTCGGACAGAGCCCAGACCGAAGAAATGTTATTTCGATATTCCTCCCCGCCCTTTGAGGAAGCCTGTCAGGATATGCTCATCAACTACTCCTCATATCAGAACTTAATCAAGGGCTTGCCCGCTTTACCCATTGGGTATCTGATCATCTGCCACGACAGTTTCGAAGCGCAGGCAGCT
Source organism: uncultured Ignavibacteria bacterium (assembly GCA_964406715.1). Lineage (GTDB taxonomy): Bacteria > Zixibacteria > MSB-5A5 > MSB-5A5 > SM1-73 > SM23-73-3. Next base: position 2,013 of record CAYOSZ010000178.1, read on the forward strand.
CCTCTGGCGGAATGGAAGAGGAAGAAAGGCTTCCACGTGACGTTGCACACGGTCCCTTCCGGCACCTCCACCACCACCATAAAGAATTACATTCTGGATGCTTATACTAACTGGGAGATTCCTCCCACATACGTTCTTCTCTTCGGCGACGTGGGATGGATTCCCACCTATACCGGATCTCACAGCTACACTGCAACCGACCTGTACTTTGTGCAGATGGATGGAGATTTGTTTGCCGACATTTTTCGTGCCAGATTCCCGGTGCGCAGCACCAGCGAAGCCACTGACATGGTGAACAAACTTCTCTACTATGAAAACCCCACCTCGCCTGATCTCGAATGGATGAGACATGAATTGTTCATTGCTTCGTCCGATATGAGTGCAATGCCGGAGTTCACTCACCGATACGCAATACTGAACTATCTTGTGCCCATGGGGATCATCGTGGACAGCCTGTGGGAGAGATTGGGCAGTGTCCCCGCAAGTGCAGTAACCAACAGTGTGAATGCAGGAAAAGCCATAGTCTGTTACTCCGGGCACGGTTCATCCTCAGGCTGGCAGACCGGATCATATTACTCATCGAGCGTCCAGGGTCTGAGCAATGCCAACGAATATCCCCTGGTTCTGTCGCACGCTTGTTCGACCAATCCCTTCGACCAGACCGAATGCTTCGGCGAAGTCTGGGTTAAGGAACCTAACAAGGGCGGCATAGCCTTCTGGGGGGCTTCCAATTCCTCATACTGGGACGAGGATGACATCCTGGAGAAAAGAATGTTCGATGCGGCTTTTGCCGAAACATGCTTCTCAGTGGGATCGATGACCGATAAGGCACTGTGGCATCTTGCCGATTATTATGGGGATAACGATCCTGACGTTTTATATTACTTTGACATGTACAACGTGAATGGTGATCCATCGGTCGACATCTGGACTTATATTGCCGAAGACCTGGTGGTAACTTTCCCCGGCACCATTCCCATGATACCATCCTATGCTGTTGAGATTACCGTCGAAACTGAGGGCAAAGGGCCCCTCTATGGTGCCCTGGTCTGTTTAAGAAAGGGGGCGGAGGTCTTTGAATCCGGATACACAGACGACAACGGAGAGGTGACCCTTTACGTTTCACCCACGACGATAGGTGACATGGAGCTGACCATCACCGCCCATAACCAGCTTCCGTTTGAGAGCTTGATAACCGTGGTTCCGTCGGGGGATGCTTACGTGACCTTCAAAAGCTACAGCGTGGACGATGACAGTCTGGGTGATAGTCAAGGCAACAGTGACGGTGACGTTGATTTCGGAGAGACGATTGAGGTATTGGTTGATCTGGAGAATTTCGGTGATTCCGCCGCCCATGACGTTTATGCCATCCTTTCGACCACTCGCCCCATGATCACCGTGGTAAACGACTCCGCATATTGGGGAGAGATTCCCAGCGAGGAGACCGTGATGTCTCAGAATGCCTTTGTCTTCTCCGTCTCCCCGGACATACCGGATATGGAAATGATAACCTTCCAGCTGGATATTCAGGCAACTAACGGAAATTGGATCTACGATGATTTAGCTGTGGTGGCGCACGCTCCGGTGCTGGTTTACTACGGCAAGGAGATAGAGGATTTCGGAGGAAACTCTAACGGAAAGCCCGACCCGGGTGAGACCTGTGATCTAACCGTTACATTGAGAAACGAAGGCAGCGCAGGAGAAGTCAGCGTAACGGCTGATCTCATATCGTATGATCCTTACGTCAACATCACCATAGCCAATGCCTCCTACCCGGACATCCCGGCCAGCGGAGCAGGCAGCTCTCTCACACCCTACCGGTTCACGGTGGATCAGGATTGTCCCATGGGACACAAAGCTACCATGATCTTGCAGATCAGCGGCTGGGGTCCCTATTATACCGAGGAGACGTTCGACGTTTTGATAGGACAGAAACCCATCCTGTTTGTGGATGACGATGGAGGAGACTCATACGAAGGCCTGATGACCATCGCCTTAGATTCGGTGGGGGTAGGATACGACGTGTGGACCTATGCGACTCAAGGATGCCCTCCGGATATGGTCTTTGAACTCTATCAGGCGGTGGTGTGGAGCACGGGAGACGACTACGGAACTGTATCCAACCCCAAGACCTTGACCTCCACGGACCAGCTGAGGCTGAAGACCTATCTGAACGACGGGGGTTGTCTGCTTCTCTCCAGCCAGGATCTTCTTTTGGACAACAATCCCAACACCTTCATCACCAATTACCTGCACGTGGCAGGTCACGACGATGATCAGGCAGTAGCAGCGGTTGCCGGCATTACGGATGATACCATCTCCGACGGAATGTCCTTCACCCTGGATTATCCCTTCTGGAATTTCTCGGATTACATAGTTCCCGGAGCAGGTGCCGCCGGAATCTTCTACGAAACCTCAAAAGCCTCCGTCGCCCCCAGAGAGGGAGTGCAGATTGACCGAACCTCGAAGGCCGGAGCGGGTGTGAGTCTTTTAGACTACTGTGCTTTGCGTTATCCGGCTTCCGGACCCTCGAACTACAAGGTTGCCTTCTTCGCATTTCCGTTTGAGGCGATTCCGCACACCGATCTGGAACCCAACAATCGCTATACACTTATGCGGCGGATAATGGATTGGTTCGGAGTAGGCAAGACTCAAGGTGGTGAATACATGGCCGGAGATGCCAACGGGGACGAGGTAATAGATGTGGGGGACGTGGTATATCTGGTTAACTATCTGTACCAGGGTGGCTATCCGCCCAATCCCTGGTTGGCTGGTGACGCCAACTGCGACGGTGAGATAAATGTAGCAGATGTGATCTATCTGGTCAATTACCTGTACCGGGGCGGAGACCCACCACCTTGTTAAGGATAAACCGAACTTTAAGCCTATGTGACTGGAAGCGACCCCCAACTTTCTTAAAGGTTGGGGGTCGTTTTTTTGTAGTTGCTCGATTTATGGTTCGACGGTTCGACGGTTCGACAAGCTCACCGTCCTGAGCGAAGTCGAAGGACAAGCTCACTGTCCATGAGCGAAATCGAAAGGACAAGCTCACCCTTCAACTAGTTCAGGGTGACCCTGAATTTATTGAAGGGTCACCATCCTGAGGGTTCGACTTTGCTCGCCCTCCCTGAGCGAAGTCGAAGGATCGAGCATTAGAATCTGCCCAATCACCGCCTTTGGCGGGATACCGCTAAAAGCGGTATAAATTGGGCAACTACAAAGACAAAATAAAAAATCCTTGATTTTGGGAAAGAAACAGGGTAACATAAGACATGAAGTGAGAAGAAGAAAATGAACAAGGGGGATGTGACATAGATTACCAGAAGCATATTTGAGTTTATATAATGAAGCTTTAAAATATCGGCTCCTGAACAAAATAAA
>CAYOSZ010000179.1:0-5373 GCA_964406715.1 uncultured Ignavibacteria bacterium
AGACGCTGACCGTTGCACCCGAAGTGGGGACGGAGAGAATGTGGAAGGTGATAAATAAAAGGATAGACAAAAAAGCAGTTTTGAGATCCGCAGAGCTGGCATCTGTAGCTCTCATACCCAATCTGAAGCTGTATTTCATCATCGGACTCCCCTTTGAAGAGGATAAGGACATCGATGGAATCATAGACTTGGTGCGGGATGTTCATCGTATTTTCATAAAAGCCCCCAGCCTGAATAAAACAACTGGGAAAAGGGAAAGCAGACTGAAAAAACTGAGGCTCTCGGTTAATCCCTTCATACCCAAACCACACACCCCCTTCCAATGGTGTGGTATGGATCAAAAGAAAAAGCTCAAGATAAAGTTCAACCGGATCGCAAGCGGGGTCAGGAATCTAAAGGGTGTCCACGTTGAAAAGAAAAGCATCCGGCAGGCAATTCTGCAGGGAATATTGTCGTTGGGGAACCGTGATGTGGGGAAAGGATTGTTTTATGTGGTGGAGGAGAACCTGAATCTTCACCAGGCTTGGAAAAAAGCAGGCGTGGAGCCGGATTCAATCGTTTTCGAGCCAAAAAGCCAGACTTCCCTGCTGCCCTGGGACATGATTGACAGCGGGGTAAGCAAGACTCTATTGAGAAAGGAGTTTGAAAAAGCCCGAAGCGTTGCCACAGGAAGGGACAGATAGATTTCCCCCCAAAGAGAATCTTAAGCTTGGCAACTTGAACAGCTTTACCTAACCGCTCTTTTCATTTCTCCGCGAGTACTCGAGCATGCCAGCATCAGGTATCTGCAGCAGCTGGCCAGAACTATCTTAAAGCATCCACCTTCCCTGCCTTAAGACAGCTGGCACAAACGGTCATGACGGTCCGTTTCCCTTTTTTCATGACCCGGACTCTTTGCAGGTTGGGAAGCCATCTTCTCTTGGAAAGATTATGGGCATGACTGACCGTATTTCCATACAAGGGCTTTTTCCCGCAGATTTCGCATACTTTCGACATTCGTTCCTCCTTCACTTCAAGTCGAAGATACCGCCGGAGGCGGTGCTGAAGATCCCGCCCTTCGACGAACTCAGAGTGGAGAGTTAAGTCGAACCACCAAGGGCGGGAACGACTTTTTATTATACGTACATTTTTTGAAAAATCAAGAGTAATCTTTACTTAAATGTGCCTCCTTGTCCCTCTGGTAGAAGATATCGGCAGGCATAGGGAATATCTGCAGGCGGGAACTTGATGGGTATAGTTAAGTAGTTTGGATTATTCTACCTTTGGACTGGAGACTGCTGATGATGCTCGTTTTCGAGCCATCCAGCATTGATAAAACCAAAAAACGCAGATGAAGCTGCGTATCATCAATGAAATTTTCCTTGACATGTAAGTTACCGGAAACTAAGATTACTATGGAGGTGTAAAAATGAATACTCTCAAGACCGCATTTCTTTTGACTTTAATGACCTTGCTTTTCATCTTCATCGGCCTGTTGCTGGGAGGTAACCAGGGAATGATAGTGGCGTTTATCTTTGCCGCCATCATGAACCTGGGCACTTACTGGTTTTCAGACAAGATCGTCTTGGGCATGTACCGGGCGCAGCGGGTAGACGAAGCAGCCAACCAGCGGCTGCATGATATAGTCCGACGAGCTGCGACGGCTGCGCGTCTTCCCATGCCTAAGGTGTACATAATCCCGACGCAGACTCCAAACGCCTTTGCCACGGGAAGAAATCCCAAGCATGCAGCCGTAGCGGTGACAGACGGTATTCTGAGGATCCTGGATGAAGATGAGCTGGAAGGCGTGATCTCCCATGAGATGGCTCACATAAGAAACAGGGACATTCTAACCGGGTCCATCGTAGCTACTTTAGCCGGCGCCATCAGCATGTTGGCCTTCATGGCTCGCTTTGCGGCTATCTTTGGTGGTTACGGGGGAAGGGACAGCCAGGGTCGTGGAGGCGGGCTTGGTCTTCTGATTATGGCAATAGTGGCACCCCTGGCGGCCCTTTTGATACAGATGGCTGTCTCCAGATCAAGAGAATACGCAGCAGACAGCACCGCAGCCAAAAACAGCCACAAACCCCTTGCTCTGGCCAATGCATTAAGGAAACTGGAACACGTTGCCAGAAGAATACCCCTCGACGCTAAACCTTCTACCGCTCATCTTTTTATCGTGAATCCTCTTTCCGGAAAGGGGATGGCCAGCTTGTTTTCCACTCACCCGCCCATTGAAGATCGGGTGGCAAGACTTCAGAAGATGGCAAAAGGAATTTGAACCGTCCGCCGACCGCCGTCATTTTAGTGCGGTGAGGACGATGAATTCAGATAGACCATCACCGCATTTGATGTTTAATTAGAGGGATGAATCCCTGTATGGGAACTGCCTGGATTGAGATACTTATCATTCTGCTTCTTATCTTAGCTAATGGTTTCTTCTCCTCTTCCGAGATCGCCTTAATCTCTGCCAGAAGAAGTCGAATCAAACAGCTCTCCGAGAAGGGGTACAGAAAAGCCCAACTGGTCAACAAAATCCAGAACAAACCGCACGTGTTTTTAGCCACCATTCAGGTGGGGATCACCCTGGTGGGCACGTTGGCTTCTGTGGTTGGGGGAGCGAAGGTGGTCGGCCATCTAAAATTTTTACTTGAAAGAATTCCATTCTCACCCGTTCAAAATCACAGTGAATCCATCGCCATAGGGCTTGTGGTGGTTATTATCACCTATCTGCTTTTGGTGGTGGGGGAGCTGGTTCCCAAATATTTGGCTTTGGCTTACCCGGAAAAGGTCGCTTTCAGAACTGTGGGGTCAGTCAACGTTCTATCCAGATTGGCTTTCTTGCCGGTCAAGATGCTTTCCAACTCCAGCCGGTTTTTTGTTTCCCTCTTTCTCAAACGAGTTCCCAAAGAGAGCGGATTTATCACCGACGAAGAGTTAAAGTTTATCGTGCGGGATGGGAAAACCAAAGGGGTTTTTGATCAGACCGAAGAACAGCTGATCCGCCGGGCACTTGAATTTACCGACACCACGGCTCGAAATACCATGACTCCCCGCACCGAGATCGTTGCCCTGGACATAAAAGCCGGACAAGAACAGACCATTCGGGCTATGACCGAGGAGGGGTTTTCCCGAATTCCAGCATACAAGGACAGCCTAGATCACATAGTGGGGATTATTTACGCTAAAGATATCATCAATCTTCTACAGAACAGGGAACTCATCATTCTGGAGGACATCCTGCGAAAGCCCTATTTCGTGCCGGATTCCATGAAGATATGGGAGCTTCTGAAGATTTTTCAAAAGAAACATGTCCATATGGCCATAGTCCTGGATGAATTTGGTGGGACTGCCGGGCTCATTACCTTGGAGGACATACTTGAGGAGATCGTGGGAGAAATCCGGGATGAATACGATCAGGAAGAGGAGGAGATGTATCTGCTCTCCGACAATTTAGCCATCGTTAACGCCAGCCTGTTTATCGGGGAGTTCAACCAGAGATTCAAGACCGATCTTCCCGAGGAATACAACACGGTGGGTGGGTATCTTACCGGTAACCTGGGAAGAATTCCGCTTCTGGATGAGAAGATTAAGTTGGGGGACCTCACCTTCGTTATCTTCGATAAGGTGGGACCCAGGTTGAAGAAAATTAAAGTGATCAGGGAAAAGAAAGGATAAAGAGTGGTTCTGCTCCACTTCATTGACAGAGATTCTTATTAAGAAGAATGCAGATATCAAAGATATAGTATGAGTACCATGTAAAATCACTTGAAGAAAAAGATGTTTGAAGTGTTCACCTTTAGGTGAACCAGATAGGAATCCTTTGTTTTTCGACGAATTTCAACTCAAGCTGAAGTCGTAGATGCCGTCCGGGTGGACGCCGTGGTGGGGTTTGACATTCCGGCAAAAACCTCTATCACGTGATCTTTGAAATAGTTTTAAGTTGGTTCGGGAATTGTCCTCAGGATCCCGCTTCGCGGAAGAATTCCCAAACCACTTATGCGCGGGTCACCAGGATTCCCCGCCTTTGGCGGGAAAAAATCCAATTCCCGACCGAACAAAAAATACTTTTTGTTACCATGTTTGAATCCATACTTGAGCCTATAGGAGCCTGGATAATTAACTTCATCTCCCAGCTGGGATATGCGGGGATAATCATAACCATGGGGATTGAAAGCGCCTGCATACCTCTGCCGTCGGAGATCATAATGCCGTTTTCCGGTTATCTGGTGTTTTCGGGAAGATTCAGCCTGTGGGGAGTTTCGGTGGCGGGCGCCTTCGGTTGTGTGGTGGGATCGGTGGTGGCTTACTGGGTGGGAGTTTGGGGAGGTCGCCCCTTTCTACAGAGATACGGCAAGTACGTTTTGATCTCGTCCAAGGACTTAGCTACGGCGGATCGCTGGTTTGAAAGATACGGAGAATGGGCAATATTCTTCTCCCGTCTTCTGCCGGTGATAAGGACCTTTATCTCTCTTCCGGCGGGAATTGCCCGGATGAATTTTCTGAAGTTCGTCGTCTACACCTTCCTCGGATCTTTGCCCTGGTGCCTGATGCTGGCGTATGTGGGAAAGATAATGGGAGAAAACTGGATGAGCTTAAAAGTCTACTTCCATCGGGCGGACATCTTTATCGGTATAGTAATAGTCTTAGGCATTGCATATTTTCTGTACCGACATCTCAAGCCAGAGAAAAAAAACAATATCAATTCGGTTGAATAAATGCATCTCTTAGCTTATTTTGGCACGGTCTTCGTTTCTTTGTTTCTGGTGGTCGACGTAATCACCAACGTGCCCATCTTTCTATCCTTGACCCAGAGCTACGGCAGAAAGGATAGAAGAAGCATCGCCAAAAGAGCGCTTCTGGTGGCTTTGGGAACACAACTGTTGTTCGTGATATTCGGCCACTTCATATTTAGCTACCTGGGCATTGAGCTCTACTCCTTCTCCATCGCCGGAGGAATCCTGTTGTCCGTGGTTGCCATGGAGATGATCTTCGGCCGAAAAACCAGAACCGAATATCAGGAAAAGGAATATGAAGAGGAGAAGGAAAACGTTACCATCGTTCCTCTGGCAATTCCCCTTCACACCGGACCGGCATCCATCATCACCGGCATGATAATCTTCGCAAAAGCCGACAATCTCGTACCCAAGGTGATCTTCGTTCTCGCCACCATATGTGTCTACTTGGCGTCAATGATTATCCTGGTGAGGTCCGACTTAATCTTCAAACTCCTCAAGCCGATGGGCATGAAGGTGATAACCCGGGTGATGGGATTGGTCCTGCTGGCTCTATCCGTGCAATTCGTGGTCAACGGAATAAGGGAGGCCTTAAAATAAACCACCAAGCGTTTTCGAAAGCTTTTCGCCGGGTATAAATACCGACCGCTTACCTATG
>CAYOSZ010000180.1:0-5363 GCA_964406715.1 uncultured Ignavibacteria bacterium
AGCATCGACGTCTTAAGACAAAAAAGCGAGGTCAAAAAAGTGCTGGGTTACCTGCCCCAGGATTTCGGATTCTATCCCAAGGACACGGGGTACAATCTGCTGGATCATTTTACTCTGCTGAAAGGGGTCAAGGACAAAAAAGAAAGAAAGGCGAAAGTCGAAGAGCTCCTCCGGCGGGTCAATCTCTGGAACGAGAGGAAGCAGAAGCTGGGCACCTATTCCAACGGAATGAGGCAGCGCTTTGGCATTGCCCAGGCGCTTATCGGGAATCCTAAGCTTATTATCGTCGACGAGCCCACCTCCGGGCTGGACCCGGAGGAGCGGGTTCGTTTTCACAACCTGCTCAGCGAAATCGGCGAGAGCGTCGTCGTCATCCTCTCCACCCACATCGTCGACGACGTAAGCGATCTCTGCATGAACATGGCCATTATAGACAAAGGCAGAATCATACTGAAAGAGAACACCCTGGGTGCCATGGCCCAACTGAATGGAAAGATATGGGAAAAGGAAATCTCCAAGGGTGAATTGCCCAGGTACGAAGATAAGTATGACGTCATATCCACACGACTCTTCGGTGGCAAGACCTTCATCCGGATCCACAGCCAGACCAGCCCCGAGAATGGATTTTCAAACATCAAACCGTCGGTGGAGGACGTGTATTTCTATCATCTAACCAGGGAGAACTAAAGTCATCCAGAATGGCCAAAGTATCCAAGACAGATCCTTAACATGAACAGCTGCAGTCACTGCAGATTTTAGCTAACTTCGGTCACTTCTACACGAGGTCAATATCCATGTTCTTGAGTATCTATCTGAACGAATTCAAAAGAAACCTGAAAAGTGTTTCCTTCTACATCTTCACGGCTCTCCTGCTTCTCGGGGCATATTTTTTCGCCTCCAATCTCAATCCAAACTCATACCTGATGGGATTGAGCATCGGTAAGGAATGGCACAACGCACCCCTGCTCATCGCCAAGCTGACGGCGCGCTTCAGCGTGGTGGGGGTGCTCTTCACCATGGTCATGGTGGGGCGGGCCGTGACCCGGGACTTCTCCGCGGGGATCCACGATTTCTTCTTCACCGTTCCGATGAGCAAAGTCTCTTATCTGGGCGGGCGATTTTTCGGCGGACTGTGTGCCAATTTTCTCATCTACTCCGGCATCGCCCTGGGATTTGTCGCAGGCTGTCTGGTCATCGATCCCAAATATTACGGACCGTTTAATCTGCAGGCGTTCCTGCTTCCGGCAGTGATCATATTGATTCCGAACCTGCTTTTTATCGGCAGCATCTTCTTTTCCTTAGCGACCCTGAGTCGAAACATGCTGATGACTTACCTGGCAGGTGTTGGATTCCTGATGATCTACGGGGCGATGCAAGGCGGTTTCACTGGCTGGGAGAACGACACCGCGAAAATCCTGCTGGACCCCTTCGGTAACTCCGCGCTGGGCATCCTGACCAAGTATTGGACGGTGTCTGAGATCAACCTTAACCAGATTCCGCTACAAGCGCCTCTGATATGGAATCGAATCATCTGGATGACGGTCAGCCTTGGGATTATCATCTACACCTGGAAACGGTTTGGTTTCGTTTCGGTTCTGGAGAAAAAAAGAGGGAAACGAACCGAGATCGAAAGGATCGAGTCCAAAGGTGTCCGTCAGTTGGGAGCGATCCAGCCTACAATCATTGACCAGTCTTTTGGCTTCCAACTGAGAAAGTGCTGTCACCTGGTTGCTCGGGAATTCAAAAGAATAGTCCTCCACCCGGCTTTTCTGATTTTAACCTTCATGGCTATGGGTGAACTGGTAATGAATTTTGCGGCAAATGCCGGCCACATGGGAGACAATGTCTACCCATTGACCTCGCGCTTTCTGGAACAAACATTGCATATGTGGATCTACATGATTCCGCTTACCATTCTGTTTGGCGGTCTGATCATCTGGCGGGAGCGGGACCACAAGTCCAACGAGTTTTACGACACGCTTCCGCTTCCAGACTGGCTGAGCTATCTCTCCAAGCTTTTCGCCATGATGTCCATCCAGCTTTTCTATGTGGTCCTGGCCATGCTTACCGGGATCGCCACTCAGGTGATAGGCTTTGGCTATACCAATTTAGAATTGGGTCTGTACTTCAAGTACCTGTTCGGCATTACGCTGCTCAAACTCTGGTTTTTGACCATAATCGTCTTTTTCATCCACAACCTGGTAGGCAACAAAATTATTGGCTTTTTCATCTCCGCTCTGTACGTAGCTGCCGATCTGGTCATCTTCGAGGTTTTAAAGGCGGAGAATTTTCTTTTCCGATATGGTCAGCTGCCCCCGTTCATCTATTCCAACCTCAACGGGTTCGGGCACTACGGGCCCCTTCTGATCTGGTACTCCATCTACTGGCTTTCCTTCGCAGGCATCCTCGGCGTCCTGACCTCACTGCTGTGGCGTCGTAACAACGAAACGGCTCTGAAATTCCGATTCAGGGTGGGGATGCAAAAACTGAACAGACGGCTTCATTGGGCACTGGCTGTCTTGCTGGTCCTGTTTGTAGCAACCGGTGGGTATATCTCCTATAACAAGTACATTCTGAATCAATACACGTCAACGAGCGAGAGGAAGAGAATCCAGGCGGAGTACGAAAAGAAATATGCACAGTATAAGAACACTTCACAGCCAGGGATAACCGATGTCAAGCTGACTGTGGACATCTTCCCTGAGGAGAGAAAAGCCGACATTCAAGGATATTATGTGTTGAGGAACAAGACCGATCAACCCATCGACGAGATCTATATCAACCTTTCAGACAGGTATATCACAGAAGAGAACCGAATGGAACTATCAAATCCGGCAACACTGGTGCATCACGGCAAAGAATACGGATTCCGCATACTCCAATTAGGCACTCCTCTCGCTCCCGGTGAAGAAGTTCGACTGGATTTCGACCTCGTAGCCCAGGCTGCGGGATTCACTGAGAATAATCCAAAAGATGAGCTCGCCCGAAAGGGAACCTGCATTCTTCTTACAGAGGACTCACCCGACTATTTTCCACTCATCGGTTACATCCGGAACCTGGAGATAACAAAGGAAAAAGATCGGGAGAAATATGGACTGCCGAAACGGCCCAGAGATTCGCCATTGGAGGAAACAGATCGGTCAATCTGCTTGTTCAAAAATGATCTGACCGAATATGAAGCCATCGTAAGCACGAGTGGGTCTCAGAGGGTTGTCAGCAACGGGAGTCTTATTCGGCAATGGGTGGAGGACGGGAGGAACTACTTCCATTACAAATCCGAGGGTCTGATGGACAACGAGTTTGTGTTTGCCTCCTCCGAATACGAGGTGGCCGAAGACGAATACGAGGGCATCAAGATTGAGGTCCATTATGACAAGAAGCATCCCCACAATGTGCAGCGTATGATTAAGGGTGTGAAACGATCCTTCGATTACTGCACCAGGAATTTCTGTCCCTTCCCCTACCGATTCGTCCGCATCGCCGAAATACCCAACTACGTTCATTTTGGGGCGCGCTCCCAGCCCACGCTCTTTACTTGGCGGGAGAATGCCGGATTCATCAGCAACCTCGAAGACCCCGAAGAGATTGACATGGTATTCGCTATCTGCACACACGAGATGGCTCATCAGTGGTGGGCATATATCGTACGACCCGCCTATGCTGAGGGTGCTGAGATGCTTACCGAGACTATGGCCATGTACGTCGAGGTGATGTGTCTGGAAAAGGAATACGGGAAAAAGATATCCCGCAAGTTCTTGAAGAAAGAGATGGAGCATTATCTCTCCAGACGGAAGAAGGACGTTGCCGGTGAGCGACCCCTGATGAGAAGTTATGTAGATCAGTATTATATCAATTATCCCAAGAGCACCGTCTTGATGTATGCCCTGCAGGACTTAGTTGACGAGGAACGGGTAAACAAAGCTTTAAGTGAAATCGTGAAGGAATATGGGCAGCGGGATGATGTGTTTCCCACCTCCCTGGATGTGGTAAACGCTTTCAAAGCGGTCGTACCAGATAGCCTCCAGTACTTCATCACCGATCTTTTCGAGACCATCACCCTGTGGGAGAACAAAGCCAAATCTGCTTCTTATGTGGAATTGGATGATGGGAAATACAAAGTCACCCTGGAAGTCTCCACCCACAAATTTAGGGCTGACAGCATCGGCAACCAGACAGAAATCCCCATAGAAGATTATATCGACATCGGGATTCTGGGCGAGGATGACGAAGAGCTATACCTGAAGAAACACAAACTAACCCGGAACGAATCGGATATTGAAATCATAGTAGACAAGAAACCGGTTCGGGCAGGGATCGACCCTTACGTGATTTTGATCGATCGGGAAAGGGACAATAACTTAGTTGAGGTCAAGAGGAGATAGATTAACAACAGTTGTCGGATAGTCCCCCTTGCGGAGGACATATCCGACCTACATACTGAATTGAATGGGTGCTCGCTTACTCATCGGGCATAAACAGGATGGAATGGGGCCATTTGTTTTTGATCTCAGTGGTCCACTTTTTTAAAAGCTTCCGTCGATCAACATTTTCGGTCTTAACCAAAAGTCCTGCTCTAAGAGCGCCCGTACGCATTTTCTGTAATGTCTCGATGTTCTGGCAATCCTCGGGCTGGTCGCATTCGCTGCAATCGTTTATCTTCTTTTTTAAGGCACAGGATCGCATTTCACAGTTTGGCCTGCCGTCACCCTTCAGACATCCCTGACATAAAGGCATGTTTTGGATTGATGTAAGTCCTTTCGTAAACTCCTTGAAATCGAACTCCTTAGGCCCCCACTCTCTCATTCCATACCTTTCGATGATCTCCTCGTACCTTCTGGTTAATTCCCTTAAGGCTCCGTTGCCCACCACACAACTACCGCACCAGATCCCGCAATAGCCGATTTGATTTTTCACATTTTCGAAAGATTCAGCTTCCACTGTAGATACCTCCTGGTGATCTTCTCCCAGGGAGACTGTTAAAAGTGAGCAAGAATCACGGCCCTTCTTCCTTTCAAAACTTTTACCTTATAGGCTTGATAAGGTCTTCAACGTCTATATTTGCCTTGCCGACAACAGGAGAGATCTCATACATCTCGGTCAAATCGGAAGGATAGGGTTCCAAAAGTTCAACAAGAGTTTTTGGGTCTTTAGGCGTGGGATCAATCCATTCATCCTCGTTATCAGGCTTCAGTATAACCGGCATCCTCGGATGAATCCTGCGAACCACGTTATCGGCTTCGGTGGTGATGATGGTATATGATGGTACCACCTCCCCTTCTTCGTTTTTCCAAATATCCCATAGTCCGGCAAAGGCAAAAACTTCTCTGGATTTCAACACTATCCTGAAAGGGGTCTTCCTTCCC
>CAYOSZ010000181.1:0-628 GCA_964406715.1 uncultured Ignavibacteria bacterium
GGTATCGGTCCTCCTATCCCCAGCTCTCTTATCTGGGCATCCACCTCCGGTAAACCAAACACCATCCTTACCCTCTTCTCCTTCTCAATCAACCCTGCCATCTGGTCCTGTAAGTTCGACATGTTGGAATTCAACTCCTCCAGCTTCATCTGCAGGTGGCTGTTTTCCTTTTCCAGACGGCTTAGCTTTAACTTGTCAACAGCCCGGCTGGAGGCACCCAACGTTAAAAATAGACTGGAGGAGAGGACAAAAACGAAACCGATAAATAGGAAGATCAAAACTTGGAGAGAAACCTTGACTTCTTTAATTTTACCTTTTTGATGGGGAATGAATAAGACGGAAAACTTATTCTTAAAATTCATTTCTATTCCTATTAGAGTCAGACGATCAAATTCACTTAAGAATCTGACCGAAAACAAATTTATTGAAAATAAATTGTCGTTCTTATCTTGTCAAGTTTTTTTTTGTCTTTGGAGAATTTTTTCGAACTGAGGATAAAATTTGGGATGGCAGTATTATTTGATCAGGATATATTCTTTCTTGAGAATCTTGTTCACCACTTTGATGAACTTCTCCGAGTTGAGATTCTGCAAACTGTATATGTGCCAATACGTTTTCTCCGGCTTCT
>CAYOSZ010000181.1:638-5288 GCA_964406715.1 uncultured Ignavibacteria bacterium
CCAAACCTCCCCCACTTTGCCTCAAAGTTAAGTGTGGGCGGATCGAGAGTGCCTACACTAACCTTATCGGCATCTGGCTTGGTTTCTGCACTCAACTTTTTCATCGTTAAGTTATGCAATTATTGTGCCCAAAACGAAAACCGGAAAAAAGCATCCCGGGAAAAAGGGCAAGCTTAAATTCCATTTGAACTTAACCACACGGGGGAAACACCCCTCCTATCTTTCTTAAAAGAATGAATTCGGAAGACGTGTTGGAGGCGCACCAGAGACTATGGCTTTGTATCGATACCTCCCCCATCATTTTAACTGAACCTTTCGGAGTTTTGTTCTTCAAAACAAACCTCCTGGCCAAGATCAAGCCGCTTGATACCCTCAAAGAGCAGAGTCGAGATCTCAGCCGGCGTATATTGCCATATCATTCTGAAGTAGGTGGAAAAGGAAATCTGTAAGTCCAGAAGCTACGACGAAAACTTAAAGCGGGAACCGCCCCCTCGCGGATTCAAATCCTAGCAAGGTCGTAGTGCCGAGATTACCTGAATTTGTTTTTTGCATTTCCTTCCCTTCTGCCACCTTCCATAAAAAAGTACGTAGTGCAAAAAAGATTGTCAAGCATTTTATTGCAATATCTTAACATGATCTTCTCCACCAAAGGAAAAAAGACAAATTCTATCAATTTGATCCTTTAATCTCCAACTAAATCAACAAGTTACGGGAGGTATACGTAATTTTACATATTTTCACATTGAGAATACCTTACTCGAATTTTGCCACCGGCAAATCAGATTTTTTTGCTGGGAGGCGTGATAGGTTGACCGTAGAATCCTCAAAAGCTTACAAAATACAGGCCTGACTTCATCTTCAGGTTTGACAGAATCTGAGGCTTATATTTGATGTTCTATGCTTATCCGTCCACCGGGGAAGGGATAAAATTCATTCAGAATTGAAAAGGTTTTGCCAGAACGGGAACCAACCCACCTGTTCCATCTGCAAAGGGATTTATTCCTGGAGGGATTTTGGGCACAGACGAATCTTATGAATCATATTTTTAATATGACCGCTTAGGGGGAATTAGAACACCCGGATAACTTTTCGGTTGTATTTACTTTTTCAATGTGCTATTTTCCACGGGATTGGTGAAACTTATTTGGAGATTGAACGTATTGAGAGCTGAAAGGGAGCCTTTTGGTGAAAGATGACGACCAGATCCTGATAAAGAAGGCTCTGGCAGGAAATGAAGGCGCCTATGACCTACTGCTCAAGCGGCATAAAGATGCCATTTATCGTTTGATCGTCAGGATCGTTCACAATCAGGAGGAAGCCCAGGATTTAGTCCAGGAGACCTTCATGAAGGCTTTTGGGTCCCTTTCCAGCTATAAGTGCCAGTATAGATTTACCACCTGGCTGTATAAGATAGCGGCAAACAACTGTATCGATTTTTTAAGAAAAAGAAGGCTGACCTCCATATCGCTGGATCAGCCTTTGGAGACAAAAGACGGAGAGGTGACCTTTGAGGTAGCAGACTGGACTTACAATCCGGAAGCGGATTTAGCCTCCAGGCAGAAGTCCATTTCCATTGATGCAGCAATAGATCTGCTACCCCCCAAATACCGGGAGGTGATAATCTACCGTCACAAGAGGGATAAATCTTACGAGGAGATTGCACAGATTTTAAACATCCCGGTGGGAACCGTGAAAGCTCGAATCTTCAGGGCCAGAGAGCTTCTGAAGAAGAAACTGAAGTTACTGAGGTAGAAAAGGGAAGGTTTACGCTTTTGAGGACATTCTTGAGATCAGCGCTGATGGTCGTCGTAGCCCTTACTTATGTGTCTGTATCCGGCTTTAAAAACAAGGATCTGATATGAGAGCCTTGACCGTAAAAATATCGCTGCTTTTCCTGGTGCTTTTGTGTCTGTCCACCGGACTTTTGTTTTTTGCCCGGGCTCAGACAAACGAAACTTCCAGGAAAACCGAAGACCCGGACACCACCGAACAGGATAAGGGGAAGTTTCCCTTTGAAGCCGCGGAGATAAGCATCAGCGAGGATGAGATCTATATCCGCACCAAGGAGGGGAAAGAACTTTTGGTGGGACCGGAGGGAAAGATTTATATCCCCACCAAAAAAGGAAAAAGGATCATCCTGGGTGGAGACGAGCAGACAGCGGAAATAATAGTGGAGGATGGGAGGATCAGGATAGGTGATATCGAGATAGATCTGGAGGATCTGGTAGATTTAGAGAACCTGCAGGACCTGGAAGATTTAGAAGGCTTAAGTACGTTAACGTTGGAGAACCTAAAGACTCTGAAGGGCTTGGAAGCTCTGCGGGAAATTTCCCCCGCGGTCCGACCTCCAAGGGTGAAGGTCTCGCCGAGACCGTACACTACCAGCGAGGGTGTATTTAAATTCGGGAACGACGTCGTGGTGGAGGAGGATGAAGAGGTAGAGGGGAACGTAGTGGCGCTGGGCGGAAACATCCAGATCAAGGGGAGCGTGACCGGAGATGTGGTGGCCATTGGGGGAGACGTGGATGTCTTCTCCACCGGCATGGTGGAAGGGGATGCGGTCAGCATAGGGGGACATGTTATAAAGCGTGGGCAGGCGGTGGTTCGGGGCGAAAAAGTGAGCATAGGATTTCTCAGTGGTCCCCGGTTTAAATTCCCTTTTATGAACACTGTACCTCCCTTTATGTTCAGCCATTTTCAGATACCCGCATGGGCTTTCTTCGTCCGCATCTTTAAGATCCTGTTCTTCATATTCCTGGGAATTGTGGTGATCTCTATTCTCCCCAAAAACGTGACCAAGGTTAAGGAAAAGGTAAAGCATGACTTTCTGAAATCCGGCCTGGTGGGCCTGGCAGCCGAGATCTTAGCCATTCCCATCTTTCTCCTTTTAATCATCACCATAATCGGAATCCCGGTAGCCCTGCTGGTTCAACCCCTGTTGATCCTGGCGGCTCTGATATTGGGCTATACCGGCACCTGTCTTTTCATCGGAGAGAAGCTCCAGGAGCAAACCAGCTTGAAGCCGGAAACGAAAATCATGATCCTGGTGATCGGAATATTGGCGGTGGAGCTGGTACCGCTGGCGGCCCGGGTGCTGGGAATCTTCGGAGGACCCTTTTCTCCTCTGGCATTAATCATCACCCTGATCGGCTGGATAATCGGATATGTGGTGATAACGGTTGGATTGGGTGCCTCCATCTTAACCCGGCTGGGAACCCGACCCAGGGATTTGACTCCGGCAGCAGCTGTGGTCAAAACATCCAAAACCGACACGAACGAAAAGTCCTCAACTTAAATTAAGGAAATTACGGTTATGGAGAAAATTATCAAAAAGATTCTACTGGGGGCGATTTTCTTCGGCATCATCTTATTCGATCCATCAAGTTCGGATGACTCATGCGCCAGAAAGCACGATACCGAGAACATAACCAAGAAAATCGAGCTGACCGGGGAGAAACGTCTTACCGTTAAAATGGATATAGGAGCGGCAATCATCGATCTGAAGAAAAACAACACCGGAGACATCCTGAATGCGGAAGTGGAGTACGATCCGGACGAGCTTGAAATAGACATAGATTACGACAAAAGAAAAGACGAAGGCAGGCTGTATCTCGAAAGCAGCTCAACGGATGACGGCATAAATTTAAGCAAAGAGGATAATTACTGGGACCTCGAATTCGGGGACAGGATACCGATCAGCTTTGAGATAGACGTGGGTGCTTGCGAAGCCGACTTCGATTTCACCGGGCTGAAGATCGACCAGCTGGACATGGATCTGGGAGCCTCATCAATTGAGGTCGACTTCCGAAGGCCCAATCCGGAGCGGATTTCCAAGATCAGCATGGACGTGGGGGCAAGCGCGCTGACCATCAACGGTTTGGGAAATGCCAACTTCGACAGGCTCTCCTTTGACGGAGGAGTGGGGGATTTCACCTTGGACTTCTCGGGCGATTTCAAACACACATCATACGTGGACATAGACATAGGTCTGGGAAGCCTTACCATTCTGGTGCCGAAGGATGCGGGAGTGCAGATCAAAACCGAATCCTCGTTCCTCTCGTCCGTGGACATCGACGAGGATGATTTCGATGAGGTGGAAGACGATCTGTATGAAAGTGACAACTTCGGCGATACGGACAAAGAATTGATTATCGATATTGAGGTCGGCTTGGGTTCCGTCGAGGTCGAACGCGTCAACCGCTGACGGCAGTAAACTTTTTAGTATAAATATGCAGGGATAGGGATTGTAACCTTATCCCTTTTTTCTTTTTCGATGGTTGCCCTAGCCTGCCCGCCTATGGCGGGACTGCTTGCCAAACCAAGTCCATCATCTTAAAAACAAAGGTTAAAGTCCCCCTGATAAGGGGTTCATCCTGAGGGGATTCACCCTGAAGGGGATTTAGGGGGTTGTCCCCCTGATATCGAAGATCCGCAGGGACGAAGATCCGTAGGAAAGGGGATACAGGGATTTGTCCCCCTGATAAGGGGGATACAGGGGGTTTTGGAAAGTCTCAATAACCCCCCTTTTGATTTTCCCCCCTTGTCAGGGGGCAACATAATAAAGTCCCCCTGATAAGGGGGATACAGGGGGTTCGTCTCCCTTGCCATCGAAGATCCGTAGGAAGGGGTTCATCCTGAAGGGTTCACCCT
>CAYOSZ010000182.1:0-1201 GCA_964406715.1 uncultured Ignavibacteria bacterium
CTCCCCCGGGTCTTCCCCCCACGTTCTTTATGTCGGCTAAATCACTCTTCAGAAACTCGTCATACTCCTTCCACAAGGGGAATTCCCACACCCGTTCGCCGCTGATTTCGCCCGCCTTCAGCATCTGGGCTTTCAATCCCTGGTGATTTCCAAACAGCCCGGCACAAAGGTTTCCCAGAGCCAGCTTAATGGTGCCGGTCAGGGTAGCCACATCCACCACGGCATCCGGGTTAAAGCTTAAAGCATAGGATAACCCGTCGGCTAAAACCAGGCGGCCTTCGGCGTCCGTGTTCAAAACCTCGATGGTTTTTCCCGAACGGGAGGTAATTATATCCCCCACTTTCAAAGCCGAGCCGGAAGGAAGATTCTCCGTGGCGGGAATTATTCCTATGAGATGAAGCGGCAGACCCAGCTTGGCATAAGCTGTTATGGTTGAAATTACCACAGCCCCTCCGGTCATGTCCGATTTCATCTCCAGCATGTTCTCGGTGCTTTTTAACGATAATCCCCCCGCGTCGAAGGTGATGCCCTTGCCCACCAGTACTAATGTATTTGATTTCCCCTTTGGGGGGAGGTATTCTAAGACGATAAGCTTGGGCGGCTGCTGGCTCCCGGAGGCCACCGCCAAAAATACATTCATCTTCAATTTCTTTATCTCCGGCGTCGACAAAACCGTGCACTTGAATTTGTTTTCCCGGGCGAGCTTCTCAGCTATACCGGCCATGCGGGTGGGAGTGAGGTAATTCCCCGGTTGGTTGGACAGATCCCGGGTGAAATTGGTAGCCCATGAAAATATCTCCCCGTTTCTTACGCCTCTTTTGACCTCACCAATTCCCTTGCGATTCTCCTTCCAAAAAGTCAGGCTCTTAAGAGCGGAACTTTCATCATCTTCAGTTTTGTAGCGGCCGAGCCGATAATTGGAAAGAAGCAGTCCCTCCACCATAGCCTGCGAGGATTCCTCCAGTCTTATGCCGGGAAGATTTGAATCGAAGGCCAAAGCAGAGAGGCTTCCCGGTTTCAGCTCCCTGATCTTTCTTCCGGCAAAACCATAAGCACGGCGGAGCCTTTCCATTGTCATCTCGTTTTTCTTTCCCAACCCCACCAGGATGATTCTTCTGAATCTCAACTTGCCTTCGGGATATAAGACCGCAGTCTGTCCCAATTTTGCGGTAAAATCTCCTGTTTCAAACAGGCGGGTTAA
>CAYOSZ010000182.1:1211-5255 GCA_964406715.1 uncultured Ignavibacteria bacterium
AGGCTCCGGAAAGTTTCTGGTCAACGGTTTTGAGCACACCCCCAAGTTTCTTAACCTCTTCAAAACAATTGAGAAGGACGGCCTCATCTTCTGCCAGATCAATTCTTCCTGGTTTCACTTCTACCTTCATAACGGGCTCCTTTCACTAATGAGCTAAATTGAAGCGGATTTCATTGTCCGGTCAAACTATACTCAAAAATAGTTGAGTGTGCAAGCGGAAAAAAGAATAGCTCTGTGGATAGCAAGAATCGGAAACGTGCTTTCTTAGGAAATCCAATTCTGATCTCCGACGAAAAAAATAGCGGATTGTACAATTGGGAAGAACAGGTGTTATCCGGGCAAGTCCCCACGGGTGGAAACCAGACCCACAATCAGTAACGGGTACCCGCAACTGATGCAGCAACAAAGAAGACGAGGGAAACTTTTTAAGCTTAGCTAAGGTTTTAAGACGGTCGGGAAATCGAAGGTTTGAAAAAAATGGGATGACTGCCTTGATATGATCAACAGCATCCTATCTCTTTAAAAACGGATATTCGATATTCGAATGTCGAAAATTAATAAAAGCTTCATCCTGTAAAATTCATATGCTGCTGCTCAACCGTTTGGAGAAACGTGGAAACATTCTCACCCTACACTGAAACCAGCTGCCCTACAGGTTGGCTCTCCTTGGATTCTTTCTTTTGGAAGGCGGAATTTAAAAATTCCTCCAGGCTTTCATGAATTCGATCCACTCCGTTATCGATGTTTCTTAAGTATCTCAAGCCATCCGGGCTTAAGCCACGCTCCCTTACTCTCATAAGCTCTACTGAACCCCGAATGGTGGTCAGAGGATTATTGATCTGGTAGCTCAGTTCCGAAAACCTAAGCCGCTCTTTTGTCCGACTTCCTGCTGTCTCTTTGGATTTGCCCGAATGCCTTATTCTTCCCTTCAGCCGTTCATTTGTCTGGCGTAGAACGGCATTCCTCAGAGCCAGCGAAAGCTGATTTGCCCTGTGTTCGACAAAGGCTTTTTCTTCTTCAGTTAAAGGCTGTCTGTTCCAGTTGCGCATCTCTCCCACCGAGACAACCCCTATCGCCTTATCGGAGAGAATCAGAGGTACCAGGAGTGCTGAGCTCACTTTCTCGTCCATGATAAGCCCGGCTTCCTTTTTCGTCATGACGCTCTCAGGATCATCCTGATTGATCAGCATGGGTCTTTTGGCCTCCAGGGCCAGGCGGTGCCAGGGCAGATCGTCCAGCGAGAATCGCTCCTCTTTTTTCAAATCGATCCCCTCGGATCTTATCTGATGAATGGCGCAGTTGACCAGTTGTTTTTTTTCGTTGGACAACAGGGTGACCCGGGCGAAGCTTTTGGGCAGGTCCGAAGCAAGACTGGTAGTTGCGTCCTCCAGCAGGGTTTTGATGTCATCCTCATTGAACAGCTTGCGGTCAAATTCATTAAGAGATCTGTTTAAATTCTCTCTTCTTTCCAACTTGTCCTTGAACTTTTGTTCCTGGACGAGATGGGAGAGTTCAGCCACAAACAGCTTGAGCCATTTGTCATCATCGGGCAGGTAGAAGTCTGTCTTTTTGTGTCCCAGGCTGAGAGCTCCACAAACCGTTTCACCGAACCACAAGGGAAGGATGATCCGGGACTTGATTCCGCAGGCTTTAAAGAGAGAGTCCTCGTACGAACTCTGTTCTAAATCAATGTTCCGATCGATCCACAACTCTCCCTTTCTGATCACCTTTCCCAGGGCACTGCCTTCGGTAGGAACGCCCGCCCGGCTGTCTACCAGTATTCCTCCGGAGGTGCCTATGGAGATTCTCTTCATGTTCTCTCCCGGTCCTGCCACCATGGCTAATGAGATATGATCAAAATCAATTATTCTCTCCAGCTCCCGGGAAATCCTGGGGAAGGCTTCCTCCAGCGAATCGTTCTCTTGAGCTATCTTCAGGGAGTTTTCCACGGCTGATATGTAATTTCTTCTTTTCTTGTTTCTATCGGAGACCAGGCTTTGTTTTATGGCAAGTCCTAAAGTCTCGCCCACGCTGGTTAAAAACTGAATCTCCTGATATGAGAATCGTCGTGGATTTGAATCATAAAGTCCCATGAGTCCCAGCACCCCTCCGCAGAACTTTATGGGAACGCAGGTAAAAGAGTTAATGTTCTCTTCATCAGAGAAAAGGCTTCCATATTCCGGCAGACTGTTGACATCCGCAGTGGTGTTGACCTCCCTGGACTTGCAGGCTTCCTCATATTGCATGTTCTTCAGGTATAGATCAAAACAGGCGAAAAGTTTCTCCGCAGGTATACCCTGATGTGCCACCAGTGCCATCTTGGAGGAATTGAAGGTGCGCTTGAAGATCACTCCCATTTTGTATCCCATGATATTCATCAGTGCGGGCAAAGATTCCTTCAGTATCTGGTCCAATTCCCCACCATGGTTGACCACCGATAAAATTGACTTCATGCAAGCCAACTGGCGGAGTCGCTGGGTGGATCTCTCCTTTACCTCTAAAAGGGAATGACACCATTTCAACAGCCCAAAAAGAATCAAAGCCCCGCCGGAGGCATAACCGAATACTCCCACCGCTAAGATTATCTGCTGGTTTCCCCGGTAGAAGACATCCCCTCCCTGATTCAAGACCAGATTTGTCCCCCCGGTTAAAACCAGCAAGATGCCACCCAACATCAGGGCTCTCCAGCTCTGCAGGTGGTATTGAAAATACCTTCCTTTTTGCATTAGCATGAAACCTAAAAAGGCTAAAAACAGAAAAACCAACGACAGGTCAAGTATCAGTTTATGCATTTCTCAACCTCCCTGAGGTAGATTAAAGAAGTACCCTCTCGGCGAAAACTTGGCGGGGGGAATAATTTCTATACTCATCTCGCTGTCCGATAAAGGCCGTCTTCTCGCGTTTTGAGAAGAGGGAAAAGAAAATTAGATTATCTGCGGACGGTTTAAGGTGTCTTTATTCTCAGATGATTCATCCGAAAAAAGAGACGTAGCCGTTTATTTCTCTTTGCTCTCCACATTTATATTATCGACAGGAAGCTTAAGTGTTTTAGCTGGTGGTAATAGAGATTCTAAAAATAAAGAACAGTATATGCAGAGATGGATTTTGGAAAACTTCGAAAAGAAGGCTGGGGGGAGAGGTCAGGCCTAAAATATGTCGTATCTTTTCATTCTCTCTCGCAGGGTGTTTCGGGAGATGCCTAAAAGCTGTGAGGCTTGTACCTGGTTATGATTGACATGTTTCAACACTTCTGAGAGCATGGTCTTTTCCAATCCCGACAGGAGTCGATCGTAGACGTGACCCCGACAATTCTGAATTATCTGATCAAAGATCGGCCCCAACGTCTGGCTAAATATGTGATGATAGTCCTGGTTGGAGGAATGGGGATTATCAGGAGCTCTGCCCGGTTTGTTTTCGAGCATAACCCCTTCTTTCTTTTGACCTGGCAAACGCACGGATCCCTGCAATATTTTCTGCTCCTGTTTGGTTATCCTCATAGGCAGAACTTCTTTTACCAGGGAAGCTATCTTTTCCATCTGAAAGGGTGGAGGTACTACTTTACAGTTCTCCTTCACTCTCTCTTTTTCCCGGAAGGCGGATTCCTTTGACAGTACAATCAGCGGCAGATCGAAATTGAGTGATCTTATCTTTTTGATTATCTCCTGCCCGGATGGTTCCATCGAATCCAAATCCAGAATTACCAGATCGGGCTTGACGTTGGTCAAATGTCTGATTAGACTTTTGCCATGGGGACAGGCCAAGAGCTTGAACTCATCCGGATCAAGATACCTGTCGAGATCCTGGGACATCTTTGGATCTGAGCCCACCACCAGTATCTGTTTCATGGCTTTCTGAATCTAAAGGTTTGAATCGACCTCTTTCGTAACAATAATATCGGCAAGAAAAAAGGCAACTGAAGCTTCAAATCATTTTAGTGAGGCAATATTTTTGGATAAATCAAGCAGGGAAGCAAGCATTCCAGAAAATCTAAAAAAGGCTGGATAGTGAATCCTTCGGGGAGACCGTGGAGTTATTTTATCACTC
>CAYOSZ010000183.1:0-940 GCA_964406715.1 uncultured Ignavibacteria bacterium
GGTTGCGATATTGACCCTGCTTGTTTTCCCTGAATGTGTCTGGGGTCAGGCTAAGGTGGGGACAGCCGGGGCACAGTTCCTGGAGTTGGGCGTTTCGGCTCGAGCTATCGGGATGGGAGAGGCTTTCCTCTCCGTATGCGATGATGCCTCCGCGGTGTATTATAACCCGGCCGGGTTGACTCAACTGATGGATAGAGAGGCATTATTTACCCATGTCTCGTATCCAGCGGACATAAATTACGATTTTGTGGCGCTGGCTTACCCCACTCCCAGATTTGGTGGAGTGTGGGGACTGGGTTTCTGTATGCTGAATGCTGGCGATATGGACTTTAATCCATATGATGTGGGATTGAGCCCCACTCAGACGTTCACGGCTAAAGGTTACGCCCTGGGTCTCAGCTACGCCAGAAGCCTGACAGATCGTTTCAACGTGGGGATAACTTTGAAGGTCATAGATGAACTTCTTGATACCGAGAGAGCCACCGGTTGGGCGGTAGACTTAGGAACACTGTATAATACCGGGTTCAGAGGTTTTAAGATAGGGATGATGGTCAGCAACTTCGGACCCGATTTAACGCAGATCTCGGAATCGTATCCCCTCCCCATGAATTTCACCTTCGGGGGCGTGTTTGACATCTATCGAAGGGACGACCATAGCGCCGTATTTGCATTGCAGGGGAGTCACCCCAACGACAATATGGAAAAGTTCAATGCCGGGATCGAATACTGGTTCAAAGATCTTTTCTCGGTAAGATTGGGGAATCATTTCGAATATGATGCCGGTGGACTTTCAGCTGGCGGGGGAGTGAGATTAGACATATCCGAAACCAGATTCAGCTTTGATTACGGGTATCACGACATGGACTACCTTGAAAACATGCACAGATTTTCGGTGGGAGTTGTGTTTTAGGTCAACACAAAGACTTTGAGAGAAAAACTA
>CAYOSZ010000183.1:950-3522 GCA_964406715.1 uncultured Ignavibacteria bacterium
GATCATATATATCATCAAAAGGAGTTTAAAACTATGAGAAGATACAGCTTCTATTTAGTGATCTTTTCCTTCAGTCTTTTGATCCTTTCCGGGTGTGGCAAATTGGAGAGGAAAGGAACCCCACCGGCCAACTCTCCCCCGGAGGTCTATTTCGCCAACATTCCCTTGGATACAACTTACTTTTCAGTGAATCCCAAGGTTTACTGGTTCGGGACGGACATTGACGGTTTCGTAGCCGCCTTTCAATATGCGGTGCTGATAAGGGATAGCGTGGTTAACTTCGGGGAATTAGAGGACGTAAAAAGCTTCCTTCACGACATACCTTCGGATAGCGTTTCATGGACAGACCAGACCAACCTGAAAAACATGATTGGAGTTCACGTCCAGGCCGAGCCGGGAGGACATTCGAGAAACGTGAGGATGTATGCGGATACTCTGGATACCATCTACACGCCTCAATATGTATTTTTGCGGGCAGTGGATAATCGCGGAGCTGTTTCGGAGGTCAAAAACAAGTTGTTCTACCGTAATAACCATCGACCTGAAGCCTTTATTGAAGTGAGCGAGGATTTTGCCACCCAGAATCACTATTGCCTGGTGGAAACCACTGCCACCTGGAAGGGGATTACCATCTCCTGGTCGGGTCTGGATACCGCAGACTATCCTGAAGAGCGCTATCAACCCGAATTTCAGTTCAAGTGGGAACTGGTAGGTCCATTCGAGTCCGAAGGGGACGTGGATACCTCCGTGGTAGCCGACTCCTCGCTGGACAGTGCCTTTATTGCCGGAAGTTGGCTCCCCACCCGATGGGTTTCTGATGATGCCCACATGTTCAGTGGGTTGAAAAACTTCGGCGAGGATCAAGGTGCCGATGCCGGATACGGATGGTATCAACTGAGGGTAAGAGCCAGGGACGATGCTTTTGTCAGCACAGATACCGCTACCACGCTTAACTTCCGCATCATAAAACCGCGATTTAGATATACGGACCAGGGGGAAAAGACCATTTTGTTGGTGGATGCTACGTCATACGGGGGACGGTCCGGAGGCGTTTCTGGGGATGACGCCGATTCCCTCAGAGCTTTCTATCGCCAAGCCCTCAGCTTCATCCATGACCAGAACGTGTTTGACCAATTTGGAACATGGTATAACCCCATACCGAGCGAGGATACCTTATCCCGCTATGATCTGGTGGTTGCGATCAATGTGGGAGCCAAATCAGGTATCAGCGAGGATAACTGGAGATTGTATACGCAATACATGAACATCGGCGGGCGATTATGGGTTATTGGAATGAACAACTTTAACGCACCCTCCGGCAGAGGTATCAAAGCTGCGCCCGACGTAGGGGTTGAATACTTTGGTTTAGACGAGGTATTTGTGTCCGGCTGGACTAGTCTGGATAGTATGACCTTAGAATTCATGGGAGCCAATCCCTTTGGGCTATGGGAGGGACTTCCAACACTGGAGGTGGCACCAGAGAAGTGCACCACGTTGATAGACTATGCCGATACTGCGACAGTTCTTAATTTCGGTGTCCGAGGTATCCCCTGGGCAAGTTACGATGCCATGTCCAACAGCATGGATTATGGCTTTAGAATTCCAGCCCAGAGACGGATCTATTCCTTTGTCTCTTATTATGACATCATTTCACCAATGCATGACCGCCCCTGTGCGGTGAATTATATCGGGCCCACCTTCCGAACCGTGGAATTCTGTTTCCCCATTAATTTGATGAAGAACGAACCCCCGGAATATCCGGTGTTTGAGGTTATGCAGGAAATGATCGAGTGGCTCTTAAGAGATTTGCCTTAATTTCAAATAAATCGGTGATTTGAGATTTAAATGAAAAAGAGGTCGGAATTGTTCTCCCGGCCTCTTTTCTATTAGCGAACATTATCTGCAGGATATATCAATATTCCTCTTTGGGACATAGTTAATTGCTACATAAGAAGAAGAGGTGATTCTTCCTTCAGGAAGCGGAGGCAAGAAGTCCCACCGAGGATGGATGCAGCCCGGCAAATGTTTCTGACGAGGCTTATCAGAGAATGTTCATCTCAGAATAAAACCTGCCACAGGAAAATTCCCATCATGGCACAGCCGACTACGAACTTGAGCAACGTTCCGCCCAAAAATCCCAGGAAAGTTCCCGTTCCTGCCTTCAGAGCCTGAGATCCCTTTCCTCCCCCCAGAAGCTCTCCCAGGATGGCGCCGATAAAAGAGCCCAGCAGGATTCCGATCAGCCCGCCAGCAAAGAGCCCGACCAGCATGCCCAGAAACGCTCCCCAGAGCCCCCAGCGGGTGGCTCCCATCTTCTTGGCTCCATATAAATTGGCCACGTAGTCCAGCAGGGTGGTGATTGCCGTCAGAAGGGCAAATATTCCCAAAAAGATCCAGCCGATCTTTTCAAATCCGGTCAGGAGGGCATAAATAAAAGTGCCCACCCACATAATGGGAAGACCGGGAAGCATGGGAAGTATAGTCCCTGCCAGGCCAATCAACATTATGGCCATGGTTAATATGAAAAGACCAATCATTCCAACATTCATCGGCAGTGCTGATCCTCTTTTCT
>CAYOSZ010000183.1:3532-5244 GCA_964406715.1 uncultured Ignavibacteria bacterium
TTTTCTCGTCGACAACTTATTTCGGCTCCTTTTGAGTTTATAGTAATATCATCCACATAACAAAAACGCAAGGTTTTTTTACAAAAAGACCACTCACTTGTCCAGAAGGTTGCCGCAGCCATATCCTTTCGACACAATTAGACAAACGGCAGAGCAGGAGCATCTCCATTTTAGTGAAAAGTCCCTGCGAGATTGCCGATACTATTTTATGTCATACTAAAGAAGGGTAATTCACCCGTCCTCATTATATTAACCAGTAATCCTTCGACCTAAACGTCCAAAATCACAAAAAGGGGAGGCAAAGATGAAAAGATCTTCCTGGTTGGTATTTCTGGTTGTAGGTCTTATCCTTAGTACAATCTGCTGTGCTGACGGAGGTGAAAAAGATATGGCCGACTTGAAACTGGAGAGTTTCGACGGTGGTTTTTTCTCCATCGAGAAGCCACAGGGATGGAAGGTCATCACCGCAGGCTCATGCGCCGGATTCGCCTTTTTGATTCGCGATCCATCCGAACCTTTAAGGCAGGTGTTCTACTTCGGGGAAGTGGGACCAATTTATTTGTCCGATCAGCAGAAGCAGATCGATTATCAATATATGAGCATGGGCGGTTACCCTTGCTCGTGGATAGACATGCCGGTGGTCAATCCCCTTACCCCCGGCAACTTTCTGGCTCAGTTTCATCCTATAGCCCGAAGCCGGATCGCCCAAAACTTCATGCCTCAATGCCCCAGATTGGAAAATCTACAAGTTATTTCGGAAGCACCACACCCCAGTCCAATCAGCGGCGGCAGCACCGCACTTTTAAGGGCGTTATTTTCCGAAGGAGCAAATCTGGGTGAAGGTTTATTTCTTGTTACGGTTGCTCCGGTACTGCCCTTTAACGGCGGACCCGGAGGAGGTTTGGGATACGGATTTTGCATGGCCGGAATCACCGCACCCAAGGGTGAGTTTCGAAACATCGAAAATCAACTGGTCAGGTCGATAGGAAGTTACAACATAAGCCAGTCTTACGTTCAAAATTGCATGGCTCAGCAGAACCAGACTTACCAGGGAATTCTGAAAGCGGGCAAAACCTTAAGCGAAACTTCGGATATCATCATGCAGGGATGGGAAAACCGGAACAAAGTGGACGACGTCTTATCCGAAAAAAGAAGTGATGCCATCCTGGGAAGGGAAAGACTGTATGATCCCAATACCGGAGAGGTATACGAGTTCGAAAACGGTTTCTACGACAAGTATCAGCTTGACCAGAGCAAATACGAGATGAGCAACTTACAACCCCTGCCCGGTGATAACTATGCCCTGTGGATGAAAACACCAATGGACGGGTACCAGCATTTGAAATGAAGAGATAAAACGACCGCCGTCCGTCGTCCGCCGTCCGCAGCAAAGGCAAAAACAAAAATCCATTCCGTTTCCTTCGATCGACGACTGTCCGTCGTCCGCCGTCCGCAGCAAAGGCAAAAAATCCATTTGGTTTCTTTGTCCTGGATGAGCTATCCGTGGTTTGTATGTATAAAGCAAATTCGTATGGCGGGGCCGGACATGGGGGACTTGGGGGGCATGGGGGACTTGGGGATTTCGATTTTTCATTTTTTTCCAGTCATTTTGCGATACTGGTATTTCTGACCTTACTGGACTTACGGATAGTTGTTTTTGATTTTTCACAATCGTTCTGAGAAATGAGCTATCCCTTTCATACCAAGAGGGA
>CAYOSZ010000184.1:0-5233 GCA_964406715.1 uncultured Ignavibacteria bacterium
GGCTTTGGCTCCCGCTTCCGCCAGATTGCCCACGATGATGCTGTGGTGGTAGGTGCCCGGCGCCTCCAGGGAGAGCCTCTTGAGCAGGGGGTGATTTAAATCGGAAAGCTCCAGCAGGGTGATATCGGTGGTGACGTCGAAGATGGATTCGAAGATGGGTAAAAGCCCGATGGTCAGGATGGTGGAGATGAACCCGTTGAACAGCCCGTAGCCGCAAAGGGATAAGATGGCTCCGGAGGCCGAGAGTTTAAGCGATTCCGAGAAATATATGAACACCACGTAGGCAAAAGACACGTAAAGCATGGGACGATAGAACCTGTACCTGTGCGTGACCTCCTTGACGCTGAAGCAGGCCAAGCTTCCGGCCACAATGGTGACGAAGGCCAATTTGAAATCGAAGTAACTCACCACCCCCAGAAGTATTCCCAGACAGAAGGTGAAGACCAGCCCCACCTCCAGATCCAAAAGGATGGTCAACAGCATGGAGGCGATGGTGAGGGGAATAAGATATTCGGAAAGCTGCCAGCGGAACAGGATCAGATAGGTTAAGATCATCTCCAATACCAGAATGCTGGCGATCATGATAAGCTTGGTGTTGTCGAAGAAAACGTTGGGCTTGACAAAATATAAAAACAGAGCCAGCCCCAAAATGACCGCTCCGGCAAAGAAGATTCTTCCCACCAGGGGAAAAACGAAATGCCAGGGGTCAGACTTAAGCCCGGTCTTTATGCGGAATTGAGAAAGAGAGTAAAGCTTGTCTAAATCCTTTTGGGTTACCTTTTGACTTTTTGCCAGGATGATCTCCCCCTTCAACACCATGCCCTTATGCTGGGTGACCGCATCCAACGCCGTCTTTTCACGAACCTCCATCTCCAGGGGATTTAAAGTCAAATTGGCAACCAGAAACCGACTGCCGATCTCGTACATGGCTTTGACCAGAAGCTGGTCATGTTCGAATTTGACCAACGCCAAAGACAGAAGCCTCTCCTTGGCTTTGGAGATGTCTAAAAGCTCGTCCTCGGAGATGGGGATCTCTTCACCGTCGCTTAAGATTAAGGCCTTGCGGTTATCACCAAACGGCAAATCCTGCACTTTTTCGACCATTCCGGCCTGATAGAATTCCTGGAGAATGGAAAGCAGGTTGGAGCGAAATATCTCCAGGTCTTCACCGGTGCTCAAAAGAAATATTCCCTCCTCCTCCAGATGAGTGAAGACTAAACGTAAGCTTCTGATCCGGGATTCCGGAATACGGTTGCTCTGGTTGATGCTGTCCACCCGGGCAAAGAAGATCTCCACCTCCCCGGCGATGGAATCCCCTTTGGTGGAATCGAAATTAAGAATCACCGGAAGGTTGGACAACACCAGATTCCTGTCCTGATTAAGCTCCTCCTGGCTTTTCAGGATGGGAAAGGTGAAGGGGGCGATGATATCCTCCTTGGCCACGCTTCCCTCCGCCGGAAGGCTTATGGTTTCATAGATGGAGGAGATGGGAAACAAGAACACGATGATGGCAATGATGGCCAAACCCAAAACCGCCCGGAAACCATAGATTAAGGTTTTGTGTTCCACCCCGTTGTTATCCGAGTTGTGCCGAGGGGAAATCGTTTTTTTTGTGCTGCTCATCGTAATTTATCCCGCCATTGGATGGGATTTTTCTGGAGTGTCCGGATCATTCACTTGGGGTTTTTGGGGTCTGTTTCCTTTGATGCCCGCAACCGTGTAGAAGAAGCAGGTCGATTTTCATATCTTTCATAAGCCTTTATGATCTCCTGCACCAGGCGATGCCTGACCACGTCTTTTTCCGTAAGATACACGAACTTGATACCCTTGACCCCCTCGAGTATATTTTGAATCTGAACCAATCCGGAAGCCTTTTCATCATCCAAATCTATCTGGGTTATGTCTCCGGTCACCACCGCCTTGGAGTTTTCTCCCAGCCGGGTTAAAAACATCTTCATCTGCGCCACGGTGGTGTTCTGCGCTTCATCCAGTATGACGAAGGAATGGTTCAGCGTCCTTCCCCGCATGAAGGCTAAAGGGACGATCTCGATTACGCCCATCTCCATAAGTTTACGGATCTTCTCCGCGGACAACATGTCGTGCAGGGCATCGTACACCGGCCTTAAATAAGGGTCCACTTTAGCCCGGATGTCTCCCGGAAGGAAGCCCAAGCTTTCCCCCGCCTCCACTGCCGGACGCACCAGAATCACCCTCGCCACCATTCTCCTCTTCAGGGCGGAGACGGCCATGGCTACCGCTAAGTAGGTTTTTCCCGTGCCGGCGGGGCCTATGGAGAATACCAGGTCCGTGGATTCGATGGCCTTTATGTAATCCTTCTGACCTACGGTGCGGGGTTTTATCTTCTCCCGGGTGACGATGGAGGTGACCACAGAGCCCACCTGAAGATCGTTGAACGGTCCGATGCCGTCTTGTTTGACCATGCTGATGGCATACAGGACGTATCTTTCCGAGAGCTTGTGATCCTTTTTGAGCTGATTCATCAGATCACGAAACAAGGTATCCAAAAGACTCAATTCCTTTTCCTCACCGCGCAGAACTATGGTATCACCGCGGGCAATGATTTGAGCATCGAACTGGTCTTCGATTAAGCGAAGATACGATCCTCCCTGCCCGAAAAGGAGCCTTTGATCTACATCCCCTATGTCGATTTTCTTTTGCTTGGTCAAGTTCTCTCTTCTTATCCTCTGTGATCTTGTGGATCGGATGTCCTTCAGGTTCGATGGAAATCCGGTCGCCATTACCTGGATTTAGATTTAGCTTGTTTGGGTTGACCCCAGAAACTAACTTAAGTTAAGTTCTGGTGTCTTTTCATCCAGCCTAGGTTAAAGTCACTCCTTATTTTTCTCCACCTTTATCCCCAGTTCCTTGAGCTGTTTTTCATCCACCTCGGAGGGAGCGCCGTCCATCAGGGAGAGGGCTTGAGTGGTTTTGGGAAAGGCTATGACGTCTCTTATGGAATCCGATCCGGTCATTACAGCTATTATCCGGTCCAGTCCGGGAGCAATGCCTCCGTGAGGCGGGGCACCATATTCCAAGGCTCTCAAAAGGAACCCAAACATCCTCTCCGCCCGTTGATCGTCGATGCCCAAAGCGTTCAATATCTTTTGCTGGAGCTCTCTCTTATGGTTTCGGATTCCTCCGGAGGCGATCTCCACCCCGTTTAAGACCAGATCATACTGGTGCGCCCTGATGTCGACCCAGGGATGATCCGGATGATCCAGCGGAAGGGTGGAGGAAAAGCCCCCATTCAGTTTCTCCAAGTCCTCCTCATAAGGCATGGTGACGATGTTGTGCATGGCATCGAAACGTCCCTCCTCCGGATTGTATTCAAAAAGAGGAAACTCATATACCCACAGGAAATTCCACTTGCTTTTGTCTATCAGATCGAACTTCTGTCCTATATGCAGCCTCAGTTTGCCCAGGGAGGTGTAAACCACACGGGGTAAGTCAGCGATCAAAAATCCGATGTCTCCCTCTCCCAGATCGAGAGCTTTTACGATTCCGGCCTGCTCGTCCTGGCTGATGTACTTCAAGATGGAGGATTTCAAACCCTCACCGGTCCTGGCGATCCAAACCAATCCCTTAGCCCCACCCTCTTTTGCCACCTGTTCCAGATTGTCAATCTCCTTGCGGGAAAGCTTGCCCCCTCCCTTAAAGTTGATTCCGCATACGATTCCCCGGTTTTTGACGGTCTGAGAGAAAACCTTGAACTGAGATTCTTTGACGGCACCGGTTAACTCCGTTATCTCCATACCAAAGCGGGTATCGGGCTTGTCAATGCCGAATCTTCGCATGGCTTCATGGAATTTCAATCGGGGGAAGGGCTTTTTTATCTCTACGTCGAGAACTTGCTTAAACATATAAGCCATCATACTCTCGACCACGGAGAAGACATCGTCCTCGGTGACGAAGGTCATCTCCATGTCTATCTGGGTATGCTCTATCTGCCGGTCTGCTCTTAAGTCCTCGTCTCTCAAACAGCGGGCAATCTGGAAATATCTGTCGAAACCGGAGATCATCAGAATCTGCTTGAGAAGCTGGGGCGATTGGGGCAGTGCATAGAATTTCCCCGGGTTGACCCGGCTGGGAACGATGAAATCCCTGGCTCCTTCCGGGGTGCTCCGGATCAAAAGCGGGGTCTCTATCTCATAGAATCCCTCCCCCACCAGATAATCCCTGACCGCCTTTACCGCCTGATGCCGGATTTTAATCTTATGTTGAAGGGGGGGACGACGCAGATCTAAGAACCTGTATTTCAGCTTGAGCTCATCGCTAGCTTTGGGATCCTCCACGATCTCGAAGGGCGGGGTCTTGGATTCGTTTAAAATCGTCATACTCTTGACCACCACTTCGATATCACCGGTGGGCATATCCGGGTTGGCCATGCCTTCGGGCCGGGGATTGACCTCACCCTCCACGCTGATCACGAACTCGGCTCTGAGGTGAGATGCCTCGTTCATGGTCTTCTGGTCCAGCAGATCCGGCTTGAAGACCACCTGGGTTAATCCGTACCGGTCCCTCAAATCGATGAAAAGCAAACCTCCGTGGTTGCGCCATTTGTGTACCCAGCCGTTCAAGATGACGGCTTTGCCAACATCTTCTTTCCGTAATTCTCCACAAGTATGGGTCCGTTTCAGGTGTTTGAGCACGGTAAATTCTCCGATCTTCGATTTATGAACTCGTTACCTATCTTATTCACCACAGCTTGTCGGATAGGGCTTCGCCCATATCCGACCTACGACCCGGTTTGAGTGAAGCAAAGATGTAAAACTACCGTTTTCTGCTCTTGCTATTTCTATGCTTTCTCATAAGCTTCTAAAAATTCATCCCTTGAGATACCCGCATGAGTGCAGATTGTTCTTAGCGTGGAAGCTTTAATCTTAATATGGTTAGGCATGGTCAATGGGATTTTGCCTCCATCCGGATTCTCACGCACCATAGAAATGTGCTCTTTTTCACGCACAACCCGAAAACCAAAAATCTCCAGTGCTTTGATCACTTTTAACTTTGGGGCATCAACCGGGAACTTCTTCATCAAACTCAGACTCCAGTCTCAGCAATGAATGCTTCCAGAATCGGGGGCTCAATGTCAAGAACCTCCTCACCAAAAGTATCAATATGGAAGCGAATGGCTGATTTCACATCTGATAATGCCTCTTCATAGGTGTCCCCTTGCCCCACCACTACTCCTTTAAGGCCTAACGGGTATGCT
>CAYOSZ010000185.1:0-5217 GCA_964406715.1 uncultured Ignavibacteria bacterium
TTTTCTATGACTATGATAACGAACCTGTGACAGATGGTATAGTCACCATCAATGGCTTCTCTGCAACGCATCAGGGTTCTGGAGTCTGGCGTATTAGTCACTCCGAGCCTTCGGTGGTAGCTAATGTCTACAACTCTGTCACATGCACGGGCAATAGCTTTGGAATCATGATAGTCGATCAGAACTCGCAGTCTCAGCAGGTAATTTGGGACCAGATCACTGTTCGTGGGTACATAGCCAGCGACACACGTGCTACTGTCAATGATATTGTGAACATAGATGTCACGATTGAGTACGAGTACGATGACAGTCCAGTGACAGATGGATCAGTCACGATTAATGGCCTGAGTGCCACCCATCAAGGCTCTGGAGTCTGGAGGATCATCGAAAGCGAATCAACAGTTGTTCAGAAACTGTATGACTTGGTCACATGCTCCAGCAATCTTTTTGGAATAACAGATGTCAATCAAGACTCTCAGTCAATTCCAATCATCTGGGACAGAATTATCGTCATGTCGTTCTCCACTGATGATGGTCGAATAAACATCAATACTGCAGGGAGCGACCATGTGACTCTTCGTTATGAGTATGATTCCAGTCCTGTGACGGATGGTACAGTAGCGATTAATGGATTAGTAGCAGCATACAGTGGATCAAATGGCATCTGGAACTTCGGGGAATTGAAAACATCTGCTCAAGCGGTTGTATATGACGTAGTTGCAGTCTCAGGAAATGTCTATGGCATCAATATAGTAAATCAGAATGCTCAATCATTACAACAGATCTGGGACTCTCTGACAATATCAATCACGGACCCAATTGACCAGAGAATTAACCTCGATGAGAACGCAAGCGGGATTGTGGTAACAGCTGTCTATGACTACGATGGCACTGGTTTTGATGGGGTCTTGACACTAAATCAAACGACATACCAGTTCTCGACTGTTGGTAGGAGAGGTTACACAGTAACAGCGGCCCTCGGAGACACGTATGGGATAACTGCGATAAACGCTAATGATGAAACTTATGCGATCTGGGATTCACTCTCTATTACAATAACTGTCACCGATCAAAGAATAAGTATAGGTCAGAATGCTTCCATCTACGTGAGCGCTGTTTATGACTATGATGGACATACATATGATGGGACTCTGACTCTAAGCGATACAACATATCTCTACAACACAGTCGGACTTCGTAGCTACACGGTCAGCTCTGCATCAGGAGACTCGCACAGCATCACTGTGATAGGGACAAACGACATGGAGTCGATCATCTGGGATAGATTACGGGTGACTAGTTATTTGACCAGTGACAACCGTTGTAACATTGGGACAATCCAGACCGTCGCCGCTGTTTTGATCTATGAGTATGATGATGTTGTGTTCACGGGTTCCAGGGGCACGGTCTACTTGAATGAGACAAGCATGACTTGGGATCCTGTGGACTATCGGTGGGAGCAGCAGAGAAGCTCACCCACAGTGGGTAAATTTGCCTTCGCAGTGAGTTCAGTAACCGATACATTTCATGGCATCAACGTCTTCTATACAAATGGAGCCCCTTCAATCATATGGGATTCGCTCACTGTGTCACTGACTATTGTTGACAACAGAATCAATATTGGTCAGAGTGCATCAATTCAAGCTAGCGCAGTCTACGACTATGATGGTTCAACCTACGACGGAACATTGAACTTGAATAATACACAGCTCAGCTACTTTATTGCTCAAAAACAATACTACACAGTGAGTAGTGCGTTAGGCGACGACCTGTATGGCATTACTGCCATCAGCACAAACAGCATTGTCTTCTGCATTTGGGACTCTTTGACAATATCAATTACTAATCCGACCGACCAGCGAATCAACATCAACCAAAATGCGTCAGGTATTATTGTCATAGCAATCTATGACTACGACGGCGCTAGTTATGATGGAACGTTCACCCTCAATAACACACTATTCGTTTATTTCACTGCACAGAAGCAAGGCTATAGAGTTGCGACTGCTGTTGGTGACGACTCCTATGGAATCACTGTGATTAGCACTAATGATGTCACATATTGTATCTGGGACTCTCTAACAATATCCATCACAAATCCAGTTGACCAGCGGATCAACATCAACCAAAATGCGTCAGGTATCATTGTCACAGCAATCTATGATTACGACTCCACTCAATACACAGGAACACTTAATCTGAATGATACAATCTTCCAGTATTCTACTGTTGGCCGTAGAGGATACAGAGTGGCAAATGCTGCAGGGGATGACGTCTATGGAATTACTGCTATCTCGCTGAACGATGAAACCTATTGTATATGGGACCGGCTTCACATCATCATTACTGCAGACTCGTCAAATCCCTACAACGACGTCCAAGTGAACTTCACACTGACTATCACCTTTGAGTACGATGGAGTAGTCTGTACAACATACGAAGTTGTTGTCGCTCAGAACGCAACTTCTTGGCACTCATTTACAGAGTCAAACAAGAGCTTGTTCGTTGATAGAAATAGCGATACAGTCTATGACTACATTGTGTCGAGTGTGGTCTTTGAAACCCAGTATGGAATTATAACTTTCACAACGAGTAGTCAGCGAGTGTCATGGTCTGCAGCGCCAAACAAGGCCCCCACAAACGACTCTGCACCCGAGTTATTGAACGCAGATGACACTGACAACATGTATGCGCGTTACAGATACTATGCAATCGTATCGAATGTCAGCGATGGTGATGGTGATTGGGATATCGACTACATCGAACTGACGCTCTATAACAATGCACGTACACAGATTCTCTGGATAGTTAGGTACACGGTTTCGGGTGATGCATTCACGGTCGAGTTTGGTTCCGAATACATCGAGCTCGCCTCATGGTCATCCGCCCTTGTGATTGGGAACAGCATAAGCGTGACTTGGCAAATCAAAATTGACTGGGACCATGCAGATTTGATAAATGTAGATGTTAGGCAATATGTGACTGACGGATCTGATTTCGACCAAGATTTCTATGAGGTG
This sequence comes from uncultured Ignavibacteria bacterium, assembly GCA_964406715.1. Lineage (GTDB taxonomy): Bacteria > Zixibacteria > MSB-5A5 > MSB-5A5 > SM1-73 > SM23-73-3. The sequence continues at coordinate 3,021 of CAYOSZ010000185.1, forward strand.
GACTGGGACGTAGAAACTCGGCTTGCAATCACTGGACTCACAGTGGATGATGATTCTGGAACAAACAACAGAGGATCTCTCGATGGAAGCTTTACAATATCGGGAATCATTTCCTATGTTGGCTCGTCGTTTAATCCTCGGTCTAATGAAACAGACGTCTGGGTTTCTACATCTGAATATGGCACCAATATCGGACCTTGGTCCGACTTGGTTCTTGTATCAGGAGCGTATAGCGTGACTTGTTTTGCAGATGATGAGATTGGAATCGACATCTACACAATAACAGTAGTCAACGAAGGGGACAGCTCTAGTGGTACGAATTTGCTCCAAAGCGTGACCCAAGACACATACATTGCGGACAGGGTCCAAGTCCAGTCATACATAACCACAGATACAAGGGTGAATGTTAATGTCGTTGTGGTCATAGATGTGACGCTGTACTACGACTACGATGACACACCAGTTACGAGTGGTATAGTGACTATCAATGGATTCGCAGCAACTCACCAAGGATCTGGTGTCTGGAGGTTCTCTGATTCTGAAGCAGTTGTGACTGCTATGGTCTTCAATGCAGTTACGCATATTGGTGGATCGCATGGAGTGGATGTTGTCGATCAGAATTCAAAGTCCCTCACCGTGATTTGGGATAAGATTACAGTCAGGAGCTACTCTCCTGTTGATGCAAGAGTCAATATCAATGATAATGCATTTGTCGATGTCACAATTGAATATGAGTACGACGACTCACCTGTTGTAGATGGATCTGTCACTGTTAACGGCATTACAGCTGCACATCAGGGTTCGGGAGTTTGGCGTATAACTGATTCTGAGCCCATTGTGACAGCGAATGTCTACAATTCTGTTGTATGTGCAGGGAACTCATTGGGTATTACAGTGGTCGACCAGAACTCACAGTCGCAGCAGGTAATATGGGACCAGATTACAGTGAGTGGATATACAGCCAGCGACATCCGTGCTAATATCAACGATAATGTGAACATCGATGTAGCACTCGAGTATGAGTACGATGCTAGTCCTGTGACAGATGGAACTGTTACAATAAATAGCATAGGTGCACTTCATCAGGGTTCTGGAGTTTGGAGAATCATCGACAGCGAATCAACAGCTGTTCAGAACCTGTATGACTTGGTCGTATGCTCCGGCAATCTGTTTGGCATCACAAACGTTAACCAGAATGCCAAATCACAGACTATAATCTGGGACAGAGTTATCGTGATATCTTACTCCAGTGATGATGGTCGAATCAACATCAATGCCGCTGCGAGTGATCACGTGACTCTTCGTTACGAGTATGATTCCAGTCCTGTGACAGATGGCACAGTCACAGTGAATGGAGTGGTGGCAGTCTATAGTGGAGCAAGTGGAGTCTGGAATTTTGGGGCAACAAAGGCAACAGCACAGTCTGTCATCTATGACATGGTTTCTGTTTCAGCTAACGTACATGGCATATCCATCATAAATCAGAATGCTCAGTCGTTGCAACAGATCTGGGACTCTCTGACGATATCAATCACCAACCCAATCGACCAGAGGATAAATCTCAATGAGAACGCGAGCGGGATTGTAGTCACAGCAACATACGACTTTGATGGCAGTACATATGATGGGTTCCTGATTCTGAATGACACTACTTTCCAATATTCTACATTTGGGCGAAGAGGCTATGAAGTCCAGTCAGCAGGAGGAGATGCTCACGGTATAACTGCGATAGCCCTCAACGACCAAACCTATGCTATCTGGGACTCACTCACTATCACAATAACTGTTGCGGACTCACGAATAAGTATAGGTCAGAATGCCTCCATCTACGTGAACGCTGTTTATGACTATGATGGACTGACATATGATGGGGCTCTGACTCTAAACGATACAATATATCACTACAACACAGTCGGACTTCATAGCTATACGGTCAGCTCCGCAACTGGAGATACATATGGCATCACAGTGATAGGGACAAATGACGTGGAGTCTATCATCTGGGACAGATTACGGGTAACTAGTTACTCAGTCAGTGATGACCGATGTAACGTTGGAACAATCCAGACTATCGCCGCTACAGTGATTTACGAGTATGACGACGTTGTGTTCACGGGCTCTAGGGGCACGGTCTATTTGAACGGGACAAGCATGACCTGGGATCCAGTGGACTATCGATGGGAGCAGCAGAGAAGCT
>CAYOSZ010000186.1:0-896 GCA_964406715.1 uncultured Ignavibacteria bacterium
GTCCTGGTACCAACCTCCCCTGAAGGTGACCCCGGGTGATTCAAAAGAGTTGATCCTGAAGCTTTTCAGCATCGGGAATCTGGAACTGCAGTATAATGCATCCAGTGATCACGATTGCATCCTGAGTTCTCATGTTGGCACTCTCGTGCCCGGAGATTCAGTTGCCTTGAGCTTTATGGTTCAAGGGAGCGGCGCATGTGATGACACGCTGATTGACGGCAATGTTGTCCTGACCACCAACGAAGGTGGCATGCACATGGAGGAATTACCGGTTGTGGCCGTGGTAGCGGACGATTACTACGGGTGTCCCACCGATTTGGAGACGTTCGAGACTCTGGACAACGGAGTCCTCCGACTTTACACCAATGCCAACTGCCAGGAGAAGATACACGATATTGGAACTTTTGCGGACACGACGCATGAGGTTTTCTTCAACGGCGGAACCATCGTGGCCACTACCTCTGAAGGCGATACTCTGGTTGGTCGGTCACTGGGAGAGAATGACCATCACATGGGTGCCCGGGATAAGCTTTACAGGAAGGACTGTGATGTGGATTGGGAGCCTGACTTTTCTATTCTATATACCAAAAACGTCTTCATGCACGATCTGAATCCACCGGCTGACTACAAGTGGTACTGGTGGGAGACATCGAAGCAGGTTAAGTTTTTCAAAGAAACAGCCCCGGATGTCTACAAGCATCTGGTGATCAAGTACGTCACCGTGAAACGGCACGATCCGCCGAGCTGGTGGCCGGGACAATATCCCTTCACGGGCTACGAGGATACTTACATCGGAGTGGCAGAGGACATTGACTGTCCGGCGGATACGTTTGGGGGTCAACGGGCAAGCAACGATGCCGGTTATGATGAGATAAATTACATCGCCTGGCAGAAAG
>CAYOSZ010000186.1:906-5191 GCA_964406715.1 uncultured Ignavibacteria bacterium
GTGCTCATTCAGAATACAATGATTACTATTGTGGGATAGCTTTAGCCGATGCCGGGATGTCCGGAGAAAGCACGATTCCCTACGGAAGCTATAACGTTCGAAACGACGTATATCTTTATCCCCAGAATGGCTGGGGCTGGAAGGATGGCGAGCTTTGCCAGCTGGCTTCAGCTTCCGGCAACACCATTCAAGACCAGGGTGCCATGGTAGACCGTTCCTGGGTTTTCACAGCACGGAAGATCGATGGGGGTTCTGATCCCGATTATGAAGCCAGGTTCACTATGGTGCTAGCAATTGCACCGGCAGGCATAAGTCAACTTCAGGAATATATCGATACCGCTCGTGCCATAGTTGAGCGAGAGAAAACGGAAGGAGGATTTCCGGCTTTATGTGGAGACTGTAACGGTGACTTCGTGGTGAATGTGGGCGATATCGTTTATGTGGTAGGGTATCTTTTCAGAGGTCAAGCCCCTCCCAGGTGTCCTGCCAACCGCGGTGACTGCAACAGCGACGGGGTCATAAACGTAGGTGACATAGTTTATCTGGTAAGCTATCTATACAGGGGCGGACCAGCACCAGTATGTCCCGGGATGTGGTGATAAGCGAAGCTTTGCAGTAAAATCCTTGTAACATTTCACAAGGAGGAAGAGGTATGAAAAAGCTCTATACAATTCTTATCTCCATTTGTCTTGTGTGGGGGCTGTTTGCCGCAGAAAGCTTTTCCGCTACAGCCAAACAGAAGCTAAAGAAAAGACACATTTCAGAGGACGTTCGGATAGATGCTCCCGGATATGAAGCATATTTACCTTCAACGAAAGCCGCACCCAGGTACCTGACACCAGGGCCGAGGTACAACGGAGACTGCTTCGATATCATTCCCGATTCTGGTATTGATCCTGTGATCGAGCATGATCAGGTGGGCACCACCTGGTATGAGTTCCAGCAGAACGGCTCCATGGGGCGGATGATCTCCGTCACCGGTCCCAGCACTGGAGTCAATGAAGGTATGCGACACGTCTCCTGGATGTGATCACTGGGTTCTTATCCGGGGAATCCCCGGGGGGTTTTAGCCTGGTCCAAACCCTGGGGAGGCATCTGGCAGGATTCGGCTATGGTGGGTGATCCATCAGTTGCCTCCGGATACAGCAATCAGACGCACTTAAATGACGGCACCTCGGTGGTGATCTTTCACCAGACCGGATTGGACGGTTATTGGAGCTGCATATCCATAGACGATTATGCCGGTGCGGGTGCGTACAACCGGGTATGGGATCTCCCGGATAACATCGTTGGGGCTACATCCGGAGATGCGGGAGCCTGGCCCAAGGTGTCGGTGCTGTATTGCTTGGATGAGACGGTTTACCCTGATTCACTGGATTACATTCACATTGTGGAGACAGAGGCGTCCACCTGCTGTATACATCAGGAGCACGCCTATCTGCGTTGCTTCATAGATCCGGCCGACTCCAATAACCTGATCTGCCAGAGTCCAAATGAACCACCCTACACTATCCCCGCCAATACGCCATTTCAAGACTAGGTGCATTCCTTTGACAACTCCCGCGACATAGCAGCAGTCGTCGCAACTGGAAGAGGAATCGCCGGCAACCGGGTGGCCATCCCCTATATGCCGCCCGCTGTGGCCGGTGATTTCAGTTACTTAAGCGACATTGCCTACATCGAATGTATGGACAATGGAGACGGATGGATTGACGGAACCGACTGGCCTCCAACCATACATAAGACTACGAATTTTGGGACGACAGGCTATGAGCGAGCCTGGCATGATCTTTCCGCGTGCTATGATTACAGCGATAGCCTACACATAGTTTTCGTTACCTCAGGGTTTGACCCCAATAATCCTGGCTATTATCAGCCCGGGGTGGCACGTCTTTATCACTGGAGTAAGGAACACGGGATAGACTTGATCGCCAGCAAGATCCAGGAAGGTGCCAATCCGGCTGCGCATAATTTAAACTTGAGCAAGCCCAGCATCGCTGCCCAGAATCCCGTCTATCACCCCGGTGGAGATTCGGTTTTCTTATATTGTATCTGGACCCAGGTTGACTCTTCTGATCAGAATGCCGCTGGTGACCAGGGCAACGGGGATCTCTTTGGCTCGGGCAGTTTCGATGGCGGAAACACCTGGTGCAAAGTTCTCAACCTGACCGGCACTCACACCCCGGGCTGCTTGCCGGGGGATTGTGTGAGCGAGCACTGGCCCTCTCTGGCACAAAACATGTATGATGGCGATCTGCATATCGAGTACATATGCGATAAAGATGCAGGCGGAGCCATAATGGACGAAGGTCAGTGGACCGAGAACGAAGTGATCTATATGCGTCTGCCTGAATGGCCATGCAAGCTTTGTCCTAGTTGCTGTGAATTCAAGATAGAAGACCCGGATCATTGGTACCATCCTCCCATCAAAGTATTGCCCAACCAGAATCGAACCATCAGGCTCAAACTGTACTGCATTGAAAATGAGGACATGATTTACAGTTTGACCAGCGATCACCCCTGCATAATGATAGATGCTAGCGGCACCCTGGCACCCAGGGACTCCATTGAAGTTTGTGGAATCCTTGATGGAACCGGAGCCTGCAGGGGCACCTTTATTAATGGGCAAGTTATTCTCTATACGAGTACATGTGGTGGAAGAACTTATCATCTACGCGTTCATGCGGTGGTAGCTAACGACTACTACGAGTGTCCAAAAGATCCGGAAACAGTTGACACTCTCGATAACGGCGTTTTGGAACTACGTATGAACGCAAACGGCGAGATACAGATCGACGATATGGGAACTCGTCCTGATACCACCTTTGAGGTCTTCTACACCGGTGGAACCATAGTAGCCACAACTTCGGGGAGTGACACTGTGGTGGGTCGCTGCATGCTTGGGGACCAAAGAGCGGGAGTTCGCGACAAGCTCTATACCGAAGAATATAACGTGGATTGGGAACCCGACTTCTGGATTGTCTACACCAAAGACAGTTACATCTGTCCTAATCATCTTAACCCTCCATCTCACTTCAAATGGTTTTGGTGGGAGTTCTCCAAGCAAGTGAAATTATTCAAGGAAGATGCCCCGGAGTTTTATAAGCATATAGTGATTCAATACGTCAGGGTGAAAAGGCACGACCCACCCGGCTGGTGGCCGGATCAGACACCCTTCGCTAATTATGAAGACACATACATCGGTGTTGCCTGTGACATCGATTGTCCTTATGACAGCTCAGCCCAAGGGGGCGGACCCGAGCCTTATCTGGGAGATGAAGGGGCTTGTAATGGGGAAGGATATGATGAGGTAAACCACATAGCCTATCAAGTAGGATTTGGCCGTGTAGGGGAGCATCCGGAGTATGGCAATTACCACTGTGGCATAGCTCTGGCTGACGGGGGAATGCCCGGAGAGAGCGTAGTTCCATATGGAAGTCACTGTGTTAAGAGTAACCGGTATCTTTATCCGACCAGCCCCTGGGGTTGGAAGGATGGAGAGCTCTATCAGCTTGCCTCCACCTCCGGAAATGCCATTCAAGACCCGGACTCGATAGTGGATCGTTCCTACGTTTTAACCGCCCGGAAAATAGATGCGGGAACTGATCCCGACGCAGAAGCCGCCTTTACCGTGATACATGTGTTGGCTCCCAACGGACTGGCTGAACTTCAAATGTTCGTGGATAGCGCCCGGTCTATAGTTGAACGGGAGAGAATTTTGGGTGGGCTGCCAGCCATCTGCGGAGACTGCAATGGTGACGGCGAGGAAAACATCGGAGATTTGGTTTGCAAGATAAATTTCCTGTTCAGGGGATCCCCGAATCCCTGTTGTCCCATGGCTAAGTTAGACGTTAACGGTGATGGGATCATCAATATAGGTGACATAGTTTATGAGGTCAGTTTTCTTTACAGGGGTGGACCTGAACCGAAGTGTCCCGGTATCTGGTACTGATCGTATCTAAAGTACGGACACATCTTAGTATTTGGTAAATTCCCCTTTGGCATGAACTATGCGGTTCATCCCTTTTTCCCCTTTGTTAAAGGGGGATTGCGTGAATCAATTTCTTCCAACTTTGTTAATATTTCGTCACATTAAGATTCGATAACCCGAAGAAACTGTCACCAGCTTCATTAAGATTGTATTTTTCGCTCCGTCATTCGATTCTAATCTCAGTTTCAATCAGAGAAGATTACCCGCTGGAGTTTCTCACTCTTCAGGACTACCTGCCGATTTTCAGTCTGGTTTTTACTTGACAAACGTTTGTGGGAAACAGTAATTACACTC
>CAYOSZ010000187.1:0-2586 GCA_964406715.1 uncultured Ignavibacteria bacterium
AAAATTTTAGCTTTTTTCAAAAATCTCTTCGGATTTAAAATCCAGAGAATCAAGCAGCTACATTCTCGGAATCTGCTCAAGAAGTTTCTGCTGTAGCCGTAGGCTTCAGCCTGCACATGACGGTTTCCAATACCAAAATTATTCTTGAGATCCTTGTAAGACCAGAACCTAACTTAAGTTAGGTTCTGGTCCAACCACACCCTTTCTCGTCTAGTTTTCGACAATTGGAGCTTTCCTTCCATTCTTTTTGTTGACTTTGCTGCTGGTGCTGCGTATATTCTCAGATACTTATGAAACAAATCCTAATTCCCTTTGCTTGAGGATCTTTAAACATGAGTTCAAAAACCACCTCTTCCTCGGAACCGGAGGTCACCCTAAAACTGGTCAAGGAACACGGGCTTTCTGAAGAAGAATTTGAGATGATTCAAAAGATTCTAAGGCGGAAGCCCACCTATACCGAATTGGGAATCTTTTCGGTGATGTGGTCCGAGCACTGCAGCTATAAGAACTCCATCGCCATGGTGAAGACTTTCCCCCGGGAAGGGGAATGTCTATTGGCCAAAGCCGGCGAAGAAAATGCCGGTGCGGTGGACATAGGAGACGGGCTTGCCATCATCTTCAAGATGGAGAGCCACAATCATCCCAGCGCGGTGGAACCGTATCAGGGAGCGGCCACCGGGGTGGGGGGAATCTTAAGGGACATCTTCACCATGGGGGCGCGGCCCATAGCCTGCCTGGATTCGCTCCGTTTCGGAGAGCTTTCCTCGCCAAGAGTCCGCTACCTGTTCGACGGGGTGGTAAGGGGAATCGGAGACTACGGGAACTGCTTCGGAGTCCCTACGGTGGCAGGAGAAGTATATTTCGAAGACTCCTACACCGGGAATCCGCTGGTAAATGCCATGTGTATAGGCGTGGTGAAGGTCGACCAGATGGCCCGGGCAAGTGCCAGGGGTAAGGACAATCCTGTCCTTTTGGTCGGAGCTTCCACCGGTCGGGACGGAATTCATGGAGTCACCTTCGCCTCGGAGGAGATCTCCGAAAAATCTGAGGAGAGGCGGCCCTCGGTCCAGATCGGTGATCCCTTCATGGAGAAGCTTCTTCTGGAAGCTTCACTGGAGATAATCCAGCAGGATCTCATCGTGGGCATACAGGATCTGGGAGGAGCGGGTTTATCCTGCGCCACATCCGAGACCGCCGCCAGAGGGAAAAGCGGAATCGAACTCGACGTCTCCCTGGTGCCGGTAAGGGAAGAGAAAATGATTCCCTACGAGATAATGCTCTCCGAATCACAGGAGAGGATGCTGGTGATCGCCAAAAAGGGGTATGAGAAGAAAGTGCAGGAAATCTTCACTAAATGGGGACTGCATTCGGTGATCATCGGCAAGGTGACGGATGACAATATGCTTAGGGTGAAAAACAAAGGCGAGGTGGTGGCGGAGATACCTGCTGCTACTTTAGTCCTGGGAGGCGAAGCCCCGGTCTACACCAGGGATAGGAAGAAGCCGGAATATCTGAAGGAAGCCAACCGGCTGAATTTGGCTGAATTGGAAGTGCCCGATGATCTTAATTTGACTCTTCTGCAGCTTCTGGGTTCCCCCAACATAGCCAGCAAAAAATGGGTGTATGAGCAGTATGATACCCAGGTGAGAACCGGCACGGTGGTCGGTCCCGGATCGGATGCTGCGGTGATCAGGCTGCGTAAAACCAACAGAGCCATTGCCACTTCCACCGACTGCAACGGTCGCTATTGTTATTTAAACCCCCGTATGGGAGGAAGAATAGCGGTATCGGAGGCGGCTCGAAACGTGGTCTGTTCCGGAGCTAAGCCTTTGGCCATTACCAACTGCCTGAATTTCGGCGATCCCTATGATCTAGAAGTATACTGGACCTTTGCCGAGTGTGTGGCAGGAATGGGAGAAGCCTGCCGGGCATTTGATACCCCGGTGACGGGCGGAAATGTGAGTTTCTACAACGAAGATCCCCAGAGAATCGTATATCCCACGCCGGTGGTGGGAATGATAGGCATGATTGAGGACCTAAAGCACGTCACCACCATGGGATTCAAGGAAGAGGGAGATTTGATAGTTCTTCTGGGTGAAAGCAAAGAGGAGTTGGGAGCTAGCGAATACCTGAAGGTGATCCATAAGCTGGTAAAAGGAGACAGCCCGCAGTTGGATTTGGATGAGGAGAAAAAAGTTCAGGAGGCTTGCCTGTCTATGATCCGGGCGGGAATCATCAGGTCGGCGCACGACTGTTCCGACGGCGGAATAGCCGTGGCTTTAGCCGAATGCTGTGTCTCCTCAGATAAACTGCTGGGGGCAATAGTAGAACTGGACCGAAAGATGAGAGCCGACGCTTTGCTTTTTGGGGAGTCACAATCCAGAATAATCGTCACCATCAAACCGGAGGACCTGCTTGAGGCGGAAAAGATCGCCCGTGATCACAAAGTCCCGTTTTCGGTGATCGGAAAAGTGGAGGTATGTGATCTGAGGATCGAGGGGATGATCGATCTGCCGGTGGAAAAGTTAGCGGATGTGTACCGGAATGCCATCGAGCGAATAATGGAAAAAGAGCGCGAGGTGGTCT
>CAYOSZ010000187.1:2686-5176 GCA_964406715.1 uncultured Ignavibacteria bacterium
GATGTGTACCGGAATGCCATCGAGCGAATAATGGAAAAAGAGCGCGAGGTGGTCTGAAATAGCGAAAACTTGAGAAAAAGCCGGAATCCACCCCACCTCTTGATTGTATAATAAATGAGGGATGAGTTCCAGAAATGAGGTTTTTCTTAACTTTGGTCTTGACAGCCGGGCAAGTAAAAATTAAATTAGTTACGTAAGAAGTGTTAAAACAGAGGAGGAGGTGAGAAAAGAGAATGAAGAAAACTATCCTGATCCTGATTTTGGCGGCATTGGCATGTTTCCTCGTCTTTGGCTTCGCCTTTTCTGATGAAGAAGAAAAAGCAAGCGTGGTTGAGACCACCACGAAGGAGATCGCGAAAGAGGACACCACCAAGGTGGTTTTCAAGTACATCGGGACGAGCAAATGCAAGATGTGTCACAACGCCAAAATAAAAGGCAAAATTTACGACACCTGGGCTGCCACCAAACACGCCACCGCTTATGCCACCCTGGCCAATGAGGAGTCGAAAGCCATAGCCAAAAAGATGAAAATCGAGGATGCTCAAAAAGCAGCGAAATGCCTCAAATGCCACGTCGCCGGATACGGTCAGCCAACTTCAGACAAGTATTCGATGGAGGAAGGTGTAACCTGTGAAGCCTGCCATGGTCCGGGAGAGAAATACTGGACTGCAAAGATAATGAAGGACAAAAAGCTGGCTTTAGAAAACGGTCTGCTTGAGCCGACCGAAAAGCTTTGCGTAGCCTGTCACAACGAGGAGAGCCCGACCTATAAGACATTCAAGTACAAAGAGGCATACAAGTTAGTTGAGCATCATCCGCCCTCGCCTGAGAAGAAATAAACATATGCCATAAATACCATTTAGGAACACCCCCGCCCAAAAAGCGGGGGTGCTTTTCTGTTATAATTCCCAGTTTACGGGTATGCCAAATATTGTAATAGTAAAGAATCAAACTAACAAAAAGACTGAAGGTCCGCCGGATCCTGTGGAAACGATGGATTAACCAGTGAAGGAATTGACGGAAGTGTACGAGCATGCCATGGAGCAAATCATGGAAAGGGAGCTTGAGGTCGTTTAGGATGGAAAGAGATCGGAGAAAAAGGCAGAAAACCAGGATAAAAAAGGCAAGCCCGATACCGCTTTTGATGGTTGTGTTGTCTTTGCTTGTTTTCGCACTGGCGTTCTCTCAGCAGGAACAAGGTGCAGGCGAAGCTGACAGCCTAAAATCTGACACCTTGACGGCAGATACTCTGGAAGTCGACACCCTGAAAACCGATACTCTGCAGGTCGACACACTGGGAGTGGATACGCTGAAAGCTGACACACCTAAAATCGACACACTCGAAGTTGATACTCTAAAAGCCGATACTCTGCAAGTTGACACCCTAAAGGGCGATACGCTGAAAGCAGAAATACCTGAAGTCGACACACTTGAAGCTGACACTATTGGAGTTGACACTCTCCAAGTTGATACCTTGAAGGTAGAAATGCCGGAAGCCGACAGTATATTAGCTGACTCCTTGAAAGTTGAAACCCCGGAAGCAGACACCCTCCAGGCTGACTCCTTACAGGCTGACTCCTTAAAAGCAAAGGCTGCAGCACCGGAGACGCCCAAGGTGGTAGTCCACAAGTATATCGGGACAAGGACGTGCAAACTGTGCCACAACAGCCCCCTGATGGGGAAGATATACGACGCTTGGGATTCCACCAAGCACGCCACCGCTTATGTAACGCTGGCTAACCAGCAGTCAAAGACCATAGCAGAAGAAATGGGCATCGAGGATGCGCAGCAGGACACCACTTGCCTTAAGTGCCACGTCACCGGTTATGGTCTGCCCGCTACCGACAAGTATTCCATGGAGGAGGGGGTGACCTGCGAGGCCTGCCACGGTCCGGGGGAGCATTACGACGACATAAGGGTGATGACAAAACCGGAACTGTACGAGCAGAAGGGGATGATTATACCTGATGAAGAGCTCTGCGTAACCTGCCACAACCAGGAAAGCCCTACATATAAGGAATTCAAGTTCAAAGACGCATTTAAGTTGATCGAGCACCGCAAACCGGAGCACGAGCTTAAGGAAGTACTCGATCTTGAATGAAATCCCCCCCAAGTGGTAGGGACAACTCAAGAGTTGTCCCTACAAAATCTTTCCCCATGACAAGGGGAAATTTGTAGATCATTGTCGGGTAGCCCTACGGGCAACCCGACCTACAAAACTTCCCGCCAGATCAGGGGACCTGATGGGCACGAAAGCAAGGGCTTAGTAACCCCCTCACCTCTTATCCTCCCAGACGGGTCTTCGTCTCCCCAAAGGGGAGAGGAGGAGCTGTTCCCTCCATACCCAAGCGATACTGGTGTTACTGACCTTACTGGACTTACTGGTGGTTGTTTTTGATTTTTTCCATTTGTTCTGCGGTACGAGCTATGCCGTTCATAACAAAGGAAATAGCGGATCTGCGATACTGGTGTTTCTGACCTTCCTGGCCT
>CAYOSZ010000188.1:0-776 GCA_964406715.1 uncultured Ignavibacteria bacterium
CCGTAATTCACGTTCCATCTACGTATGCGCGGCAGCGACTACCCCAAGAAACCCAATGTCGGAGCAGCAACGTAGCGTAGCGGAGTAGCACCCTTTGGTGTACCCGGAGGTTGCGACAGACAACCGCAGGGTGCGTGGCTCCTGCTGACGATGGTTTGCCATACGACTTATTTAAAAAGTGAAACCTTGTTATACTTGGTCTCGGACCTCGGAACGGGGGGAGTGGTTGATCGAGCCAACCGGCAGTGATTACTGCAATAAGTCGGTTTCCGACAAATTTCCTCTTCGGTAAAGGCACCTAAAAACATTCAAGAAAAGATTTGGGTTAGAACGAACATTCTATTCAATGTTCAGAGGGGCTAGGATTTTGGAACGAGTCTCTTCAAAACCCTATGGCAGCTGAGCGGATTGTCTGGCTTGTCCCGATCGTCTTCCACTACTCCGTAGCAAGCGTATACCAGACGGGAGATGTTCAGAATGAGCCGGGCAGCGTCCGGGCTCTTTTTCTCAAGAAAGATGGCTGCCTTGTGCAAGGCATTTGTGTTCTCTTCGTCAAGAAGCTCTTTCAGGACCTCATGCGGGATTCTCTCAGATTTCGGGACCTGCGAAGGCAAGTCTCGGTTTAGCCGAGCCAGAAGCAGGTCGGTAATATCATTGCCCGACATCGCACTTCCGAGGTCCTGTTCGGAAGTCCTTACGGCTTCGATAATGGAACGCACGATTTCCGACCGACTGATGGACTTACCGGTTCGCTCACGGATGGCATCCACCAGCTG
>CAYOSZ010000188.1:786-5167 GCA_964406715.1 uncultured Ignavibacteria bacterium
ATCTAGGTATTTCACCTGGCGCTTAACAAGCGTCAACATCACGTTGACGCCATCGGATCCATATATTGGCGGCCGACCTGGTCGAGCACGGCGGGATTTGGTGCCTTCTGCGGTCTTTTTGCTCGCCCGCTTGTCTCCCGATTTCTTCCTGGTCATGATCCGATTCTCCAGTATCAATTAATTACTTATATAATTATTCATTCGAATATGTCAAGACTCAACTGGCAAGCCGCAGCTTGAACGGAGGTTTTCGGCGTAGGTCCAGATCGAATCGGCCGACGAAGTTGATGTGCTCGGTCATGGTCGGCAGGATGTGGGCGAGGTCTTCCTCGTCGACGGCGACTTTTTCGACGGCCTGATCAAGCGCCAAGACATTCCACAGTACGATGGCGTTCTGGACCACTGTCAGGAACCAGAATACCTCCTCCTGGTCCTCCAGCGTCTTCTCGCGCAGGAGGTCGCCGAAGGCCAGAACCTCCCGGGTAAACTTGTTCCAGTGCTCACGACGAGACGTGTAAGGCACCACGAAGCGCCGCACGTCCAGGTCCATGCCGTATCGCAGCAGGTAGAGCGAGCGCCTCAGCTTGCCCAACTCCTCAAATCCGACAGAAGCGGGATGCTTGGGCTGGGCAACGAGTCGCTCGAGGATGAGCGCCGGCTTGGCGGTTCCAGCTTCGATGGATGCCAGGATCCACATCATATCCTGCCAGTTTTTGTCGATGCGGCTCCAATTGATCTGGCCGGTGATCGCGTTCTCGATGTTGGTGTACTCGGCGCTGTCTCCAGGCCCCCAGATCTTCAGATTGCTACTTCGTACACGGGGGTAGAGCTCGATGTTAAGGAGGCTGGCCAGGCCGAAGACCAGATCCGATTTGCCAGCGCTGTCGCAGATGTTGATGAGCGGATCCTCGCCCGTACGGCAATGCAGCGCACCCACCAGCATGTGGATGGCTTCGGAGACGTTGCACAGCAGGGCTTGAGTAAAAACGCAGACGCAGTTAGCCGTCACGTGCTGGTACAGCAACGTGCTCTTTCCGTCTCTGTAGCGGTGGTGCTGACGTGCGATCAGGCTGTCTTTCAGGGTTCTCACCTGCATGGAGTCGGTCATCAAGACGCCGGGATCTCCCAGGCGCCGGGCCGCCGGCGTCCTCTGATAGGCATCCGCCAGGGCCTGGGCCGCGTTCATGAGCGACTCGGTAGCCATGTAGCGGCGGCGCATGTAGATGACCTGGTTCTTGGACAGCCCGATAGCCCGCGCCGCCTGGGTTGGCCCGCAGTTGCAACCGTAGGCGTACAGCGCTCCCAGCACTTGCGGCAGCCGTTCGGACTCGGGCATGTTCTGGCGCCCGGCGGCCGGGCGAAAGTGGTTCAGAAAGCCGGTCCAGCGGTGGCAGTCCAGCAAGATGTCCAGGATGGAGACCTCTGACAGCGCTTCGGCGAGTTTCCGGGCAACCTTCTTCATCCGTCTCGGTGCCGATTGTCCGGGCAGCCGAGAGAAGCCGAGCCGCCCGTCAGGATGGATCCAGAAAGTTCTCTGGTTGGTTCGGTATTGTCGGTCGAAGCGACCCAGGCCGTCGGCAAGCTCGTTGCGTAACGGTTCGTAGTGCTCCGCTGCATCTGCTGGATGGCCCAGGCGCGCTGCATACTCCCCGTAACCAGCCAGGAACTCCTCGCGCGGCAGCAGGTGATCGGTCATGGGCGCATACCGCCGCGCCTTTTTGATCGCCAGTGTTCCGCTCTTAAGGCCGCCCGTCGTTGCCTCCACTAGGCCGAGTTCGTACGGCACCTTTCGCACCCAGGCGATCCGTTGAGTGTTGCGTTGGCGCTTGACTGCCCGGCCTTCCCATGGAGGCGTCAGGAAATCGGTGGGGCATCCATCTAGCGGCAGGATCTTGACTCCCGGCTTGGCGTGCTTGTCGGCGAACCGGATCGCCCGGGGCAGCGTGTCGTCGGTGCTTGTCGAGCACACCGGCAGCAACCGGTACAGGTCCGGAAGGAAGCGCCGCAACGTCGTGTAGTGGTCCTCGATCTTCTCGATGTAATTCTGGTTCCAGGATGGACTGTTTTTAATCTCCTCGTGCAGTGTCTCGAACTCGTTTCCGCTCTTGTACGTGTGAATGCCCCTCCAGAGCTCATGCTCAGACTTGCTGGCGGAGATGATCGCAAGCAGCTCCCGTAGAATGCTATGGTAGCGCTCGTAGGACTTCGCGAGGAGCTGCTGCTGCTCGTTGGCGTGGCCGCTCGCAGAGGCCTTGGCTTGGTCCCAGACGCGGATGGTGACATCGACCACGGTATCCAGCATCTCCGCGTGCCGGGTCACAACGAAGCACAGCAAGAGCGCGTGACGCCGGGCCGGTCTGAGCTGTCTCAGCTCGGAAGCATTGTAGCGGCCGGCGAGCTGGGCCAGCCGGTCGACCTTGCGACGACTTATCCTCGCCAGGGGAGTGCCGCGAGGCAGATGACCCTGGATATCCTCGAGTCGCTTCAGCTCACCCGCCAGGCTGTTGGCGGTGGCCATCGGCGCCGGGGCCTTGAAGTGTTCGAGCGGAGTCCGCCTTTTTTCGGCCGTGAGTATGGTGTCGAGGCGGGCGGCGTCGCCGGCGTCCAGATCCCGGTGGATCTGATCCAGCACGGCGGCGTCAGCCCCCGTCAGGGCCTTTTTCGCGAGGTTGGCCACTTCGGAGGAGGGGGGAAGCTCGACTCTCTGATCGCGCCACCGCTCTATCGCGGCCTGGACGAGAAGCGCCAGGTCTGTCTCCTTGGCCGCGATATTTTCGGTCAACCATTCCAGCATTGCGTCCTTGTCGTCACGGGTGACCGGACGCAGGCTGACAAAGCCACGGACTTCTGCGACGACACGGCTCTTTTCGCTCTTGTCGATCTTCCTCAGATTCGCGAGCCGGTCGTCAACACGAAGCTGCCTTGCCACGCGCAGCCTGAGCTGACGCGGCAGATCTCCCGGCTGGTAGTGGGCGTGTCCGAGGTGCTGGATGGCCTTGAGATACAGCCCCAACAGGTATCGCTGGCGGGGCGGCCTGACCCGTTCGGCGAACGCCCTTTCGCCTTTCTCCAGGGTGGCGATGGCCGCCAAGCTCTCCTCGTCAAGCACGTGCGGGAACGTCGGATAGGCTACGCGTCCGGCCGTGCTGGCATTCGTCAGGGTGCCGGTCCTACATGTCCAGGTCTTCGATCGCTGCATCGATTTCCCCCTCGGTCGCCCGGGCATACCGCGCCGTGGTGTTGATGTTCCGGTGCCCGAGGACCTGCTGCGTGGCGGTGAGCTTGCCGGATCGGGCATAGAAGACCAGAGCGAAGTGGTGCCTCAAGTCGTGCACCGACAGGTCGTCCCGGCCGGCGAGGGTCAGGTGCTTCTTGACCAGGGTCTGAACGCTCGATATCGAGATCCGCCGGCGCCGCTCCGAGACGAACAGCGGGTCGGATCCGGCAACCGGCCCGCGGTCGTCGAGGCAGTCCTGCAGGGCGTTGCGCACCGTGGTGTTGAGCGGGATGACATGTTCGGCACGGCCCTTATCGTTGCGTACGCGTACCCGGCCGGACGTCTTGTGCAGCGTGATGTCGTCCCGGCACAGCCTTACCAGCTCACTGACCCGCAAGCCGCACTGCAGAAAGAAATGCAGGATGGCCAGGTTGCGGAGCCCGTTGCGCCCGTTCAAGTCGACCGAGGTGACCAGGCGGCGCACCTCGGCCTTGGACAGGCGTTTCGGCTCGCCGGACAAGTCGATGCGGTAAGTGCGCAGGTCGAGCGCCAGGTCGCGCCGGTGCAATCGCTTGGCCAGCATGAATCTGCAAAAAGCGCGCAGGGCCGCCACGTAGCGGTTGATCGATGTTGGCTTCAGGAGCCGATCCGTGCGAATATGCCCGATGAAGGCCTGCAGGTCGGTTTCCTGCAGGCGTGATACGAACGGACCGGGCTTCTTCAACTGCTCGCGGTAGTAACGACCGAAGGTGCGCAGCGCGGAGCCATAGGTGGCGACGGTGGGTTCGGAACGACCGACACGAAATAGAAAATTCTCGAACTCGGCCAGAACGTCGTCCCATCGATCCGTCGAATGCTTATTGGATGGAAGTTTCTTCTTTGCCAATGTTCGCTCGCTTTCCCGGGGCGTCAAGTACCCGGATTCAGGTTGAGGCAACCTGCCGAAACCGGTTCTACAGTACTTAGAACAAGATTTCCAATGAATATTTTCTATGGAATGTTTCAAGGGGCCCGGATCGGACCCTCGGAAGGTGGTTTCTCAGACACTCTCTTGTAATTACAATCAGATATCGCGATCAACCGCCCACCCCGTTCCGAGGTCCGAGACCCATAGCCGCAGTTGGACTCCTTTCGATCATAAGCAATGGAATTCAAATCAGCAAA
>CAYOSZ010000189.1:0-5166 GCA_964406715.1 uncultured Ignavibacteria bacterium
CCGCAGGGACCAGACATCGTCTTTTCATGAAGGCGGTTTTAAAAGAGGGCTTTTGTGCTACGGTTTCTTTTCTGGCATTGATCATCTTATTACCGATTGCCTCTTCCTTTGCCCACGAAGGAATCAATCCCCATCTTATCGGGATCATTATCCTTTTATTTTCTTTATTCACTAAGACCACGGGATTTTTTTGTGTAGGCGCGACGTTATATCTGGGCGCATGCTGCCCCCGGTTTTCCCAGACCTTGAATCTGGCTAAAAGAATTTCCTCTTCAACTGAGATGGTGTATCGTCCACACATGGCAATTTATCCTGTGCTTTGGTTATAGCTGGCAATGATGGAAAATCCCCCTCACCTTGTTCCTCTCCCCCGAGGGAGGGGAAATTCCTACTTCCTGTCAACGGATTGACCGGATTTAACGGATACGATCTTTTCCAATCCGCTCGATCCGTCCATACAGACGCCCGTCTGTGCGTTTAATCCGTTGACAGTTACTTCTATTCTCCCCATCACCTTAATCCTCTCCCCAAAGGGGAGAGGAAATTCCAACTATATTCAAGCAGGCTATCGCCAGGCTAAACCAACAAACTAACTGAACTTCGCTTGAATAGACTCCACTGCTTTTTTTATTCTTTTTAACACTTCCTCTTTACCTAAAAGCTCCAAGAGATCGAAAAGCGGTGGTCCGGCTGAGGTTCCGGTTGTTGCCAGACGAACCGGATGTATCAAAGCTGCGGGCTTTATACCCAACTCTTCTGCCATTCCACGGAGTGCCTGTTCTATCTGAGCTTTTTCGAAGCTTTCCAAACCGGATAAACGATCGGAGTAGATTCGCAACCTTTCTGCAGTTTCAGGTGAACTGAAATGCTTCTTTGCCGCTTTCTCCTCATATTGATAGTCAAATTCAAAGAAGTACGTGCCTTGTTCTGCAAACTCCTTTAAGGTTTTGGCTCTCACCTTGAACAGGGAGACGTATTTCAAAAGCCAAACTCTTTTCTCTTTGGCTTCATCCTCTGTGACCAGATTCGTTTCGATCAGAAAGGGAATCACCATATCCAGAAGTTTCTCATCGTCTGTAGCCCGGATGTATTCGCCGTTCATCCACTCCAGTTTGTCCCGATCGAAAATCGGATTGGAGGAATTCACTCCCTCGAGAGTGAAAAGCCCGATCATCTGATCAAAGGAGAGAATCTCCCTATCATCTTTCGGGGACCAGCCCAGAAGCGCCAGGTAGTTCACGAAAGCCTCGCGCAAAAAACCCTGTTCTTTGTATTCCATCACCGAGACCGCCCCGTGCCTTTTGGATATCTTGGCTTTGTCTTTTCCTAAAATCAGCGGGATATGTGCAAACTCAGGAGGCGTCAATCCCAAAGCATCATATATCAAAACCTGCTTGAAGGTGTTGGCAATGTGATCGTTTCCCCTTATGACATGAGATATCTTCATATCCACGTCGTCCACCACGCAGGCGAAGTTGTAAGTGGGGGTCCCGTCCGACCGTAGTGCTATCAGATCGTCCAACTCCTTGTTCTCCTTCTTGAGTTCTCCATAGACCAGATCAGAGAAAACGGTCTCCCCCTCAGGCACCAGAAGTCTTATTGCTTTGGGTTCTCCCTTTTTTATTCTCTTTTCTCTTTCGGCATCCGAAATCTTTAGACAAGTGCGGTCATACTTCCACTCGCCCTTCGAAGCAATGGCTTGTTTCCTTTTCTCCTCCAGCTCCTGCGGTGAGCAGAAGCAAAAGTAGCCTTTGCCAGATTCCAAAAGCTTTTGGGCGTATTGCTGATAAAGCTTCGTTCTTTGGGACTGATAATATGGCCCCTCATCCCAATTAAGACCCAGCCACCTGAGGCTCTCCATTATGGCGTCGATCATCTCCCGGCTGGACCGGGAAGGATCGGTGTCCTCGATTCTTAAGATGAATTTCCCTTTGTGATGACGGGCAAAAAGCCAGTTGTAGATGGTGGTTCGGGCGGTGCCCACGTGGAGAAAACCGGACGGGCTGGGAGCCATCCGAACTCTAATCTCACTCATATTTCTGATTCCCTAACATCCCCTCCGATTCAGCTTCGGGTCTTTGTAATGGCTCTGCAACTATCCCGGCCTTTTCCTGGTTCAGGTGGAATTTGATCCCTCCCAATCCCCTGGCCAGAAGATTATAAAGCCAGGTGAAGATAGCGGTGACCACAGCACCCAATACAGCATAGAAAAGCGCCAGGAAGAATGCCATGAAGATGCCTAAAACTCCGGTGAGTCCTCTTATGGCTTCAAACTCACCACCCATCTGGCTCAAAAATCCTCCCACCATGGCAAGCATAATGGCATAGAAAATTCCGAACAACAGCCCGAAGATACCATACAGGAAGAACGTGATCTTCACCACGGACCAGACGTCGATTTTCTTTATCTCATAAGTCATATCCCCTCCTTTGGGTTTTGAGTTCTCATATCTTATCGGAGTACAAATCCTCGCACCTTAACTTCATGACGTCTACAGTATACAAAATGACATATTCGATGGCAAGGGGTTTCACCCCAGAGAAAAAGAAAAGAATGTAGGAGAAAAAAACTCAAACACCTTAAAAGGGAGGTATGGAAAACTAAAGTTATCAGGAACTTCTTTGCTTAAACGATTTTCCTAAAGGAAAGATTGCGGCAGCCGATATCATTCGAAGCAAAAGGAATGATTTCCTCGCGCTTAAAGTCTCCAAACATTGTTGTCATTTAGTACTGTCCTCAATGAAGCGGAGAATGAAGAGCCCCTTATAGCTTGAACTATCCAAAAATTGAATAAGTTTGATCAGCTTTCGTGCACAAAGCAGCCATTTTTAGGTAAGCCATACCCGCTGTCTCTATCCAGTGCGGAAGGGGGTGAACAAGTGTGAGATTAATGAAAAAAATATTCTCCAACCAGGTCGGATTTACCTTAGTTGAACTGGCTATCGGACTGGTGATAATCGGACTCTTGATCGGAGCCATCCTGGGAGGCGCCCAGATGATCAAAAACGCCAAGATAAAAAGGCAGGTATCGGATTTACAGGCTCTATACGGAGCGGTATATACCTACTTCGATAGATTTCTCCAGCTACCCGGAGATGCCAACGCGGATGGTTACTTTGACATCGACTCTGTGGTCTGGGCTGACGTGGAGTCAGAGGAACTGGTCTACGAGACTAAAAGGAGTCCTTTTGGAGCCAAGTATTGGTTCGGCGCTGATACCGCATCCAGCCCGGCTGCTTACAGAAACGGCAATTACATCAGGGTAAGTCTTCCCCCCGATGTAGCGGAGAACGTGGACAAGCAGCTTGATGACGGAGTGGACAGCACCGGATTTGTGGTCTCAAGCTCGACCTACACCGGTACCGCAAAGATCAATCTGTACTACTTCATTGACTAGGATTCGGACAGGTCATTATCGCTTTTGCTTGTGAGGAGAGCGGAGGGAGAGGTCGGTGTGTCGCGGATTGCTCTGTTGGATACCGGGTTACAAAAACAGAGCGAGCAATTCTGCCCGCCCTGCGGTGTCTCAGGTAAGCCCATTTGGGCCTACGCGCTTAGTCGGGATTTTACATTCTTACACGACCCTTCCTAATTTATTCATTTTTGGAAACCCCTCATAATTTCCTTGACATTTAATCATTCAAGGTATAGTTGTAATGGGTTGGAGGCGAAGAAAGATAAATCTATTTAATATATCTTTTTTGCGAAGAAGCTAAATCTTTTTCGCAGGAGGCAAAAATGAAGAATATTTTTGTCCTTATCTTCGCTTCCTTAATCCTGTTCGGGGCTTCAACTCCGGAATCTTACCCAAGAATTAAAATCTCCAAAGAACTAAATCAACAAAACGAAACCTCGGGGGCTATTCCTAACTCACAAAACTGCTCCCATACGGTAAACGACCTTTGGCTTTGCATCTCTAACTGGGGATTTCTGGGGAGCCAGTTGGGCGATTTAATAGAGCCTGGAACAGGATTACCCCTTCCATCCTCTCGTTTTCCCGGAGGGTCAGAGTTAGAATATCTATTTCAGGGTGGTATATGGGTTGGGGCAGTAGTCAACGACACCCCTTATGTCTCGCTGGGATGTGACGGTTGGCAGTGGGTTTATGAGTGGGCTCCCGATTCCGGGATGACCGGCGCCATCGTCGAAAACGAGTGGTGGGGAGACCAGGAATTCATAGCTGTGTATTGTGACACATTTATACCATATTGGCCGTGGGGTCCGGACCCCTATAACAACAAACATAGGCCATTAGGCGCAAGAACTACTCAACACAGCTACTGCTGGGAGACTCCGGGATACGATGAATTCATCATATTGGATTACACCATAGAGAATTTTGGAGATGAGATATTATATGAGCCGTATATTGGATTTTATATGGACGTAGACGCACAGCATATAGACGAAAATCCATATATCCAATACGGACCTCAGGATGATATCACCGGTTTCCTGAAAGTCTACCAAGAAGACACCGTGAACATCGCCTGGACAGCTGACAACGATGGACATGGATCTATGGACGGAGGAACCAGCGCAACGGAGTTTATCCCCGGGAAAAGTCCTACTGCGGTTGTGGGTATGAGGCTTTTGGGTGGTTCCACGCCTGGATTGCAATTATCCCACAATTGGTGGTTTTCCAGTTCGGGAGGTCTTCCCAAAGATTGGGGTCCATGGAAAGCTGAAAATCAGGGTGTATGGGCACAAGAAAATTGCTATTTCCCCGGCGACAGTTTCTTTCCTGATCATGTGTTAGGCACACCTAGCGGTGATTGTTCCAAGTATTTTATCATGTCCAACGGCGAAATTGATTATGATCAGATATATTCCTGCATGGATCAAACTGCACAAGGTTGGCTTCCTCCCGATAGTGATTGGTGCACAGACTTTGCCAACGGATACGAAACTCGCTTTCTTTTATCGTTCGGTCCCTTCGAGACGCTTTTTCCGGGAGACAGCCTTCATTTTGCAATCGCCTGGGTGGCAGGAGACAGTTTCCACACCAATCCCACCAATCTGGCTCAAGATTCAAATATGACCGACCCGGATAGATATTACTCCAATTTGAATTTTTCCAAATTAGTGGAGAACTCGCAGATGGCACTGGCAGTTTACCAGAGCGGATATACTCTGCCTCCCCCCGGTCCACCCAAGAACTTAAG
>CAYOSZ010000190.1:0-5164 GCA_964406715.1 uncultured Ignavibacteria bacterium
GAAGGTTCATCCGGACGTAAGGATGCTGGTTCTGCCCGCCACCAGAACCATATACTCGCAAGCCATGAGAAAGGGCTTTCTCAAGACTTTCCTGGAGGCCGGGGCGGTGATCTTAAATCCGGGCTGTGGTCCCTGTCTGGGAGCGCACGAGGGGATACTGGCGGCGGGGGAGAGGTGTCTGGCAACTACCAACCGTAACTTCAAGGGACGAATGGGATCGACTGAATCCGAGGTGTATTTGGCCAGCCCGGCTGTGGCCGCTGCCACGGCTATCAAAGGAGAGATTGCCGACCCCAGAGAAGTGAAAGGACGATAGCGGATTCAGAGTGAGGAATCATATTCCAGGGCTAAGTAAACATAAATGCAGAATAAGATACCATGGATCAAATTGAAGGCAGAGTTTGGAAATTAGGTGACAATATCGATACGGACGTGATCTATCCGGGGAAATATCTTCCCATAATAGATGCGCCGGAGATGGCTCTGCATGCCTTAGAGGGCTATGATCCCGAATTTCCCCAGAAGATCAAAGAGGGGGACATAATCGTAGCAGGCTCGAACTTCGGCTGCGGAAGCTCCCGGGAACAAGCCGCCACCTCTCTTAAGCATGCGGGCATCGCCTGCATCGTGGCAAAATCCTTCTCCCGCATATTCTTCAGAAATGCCATCAATCAGGGTCTGGCTCTGGTTCAGTCGAAAGAGGCGCCGGATCGGATTCAGCCGGGTGAGAACATCACCATAAATTTCACCGGCGGAGAGATAATCTCCTCCAAAAACGAGAGATTCTCATTTCCCCCCTTACCTGAATTCCTGATGGGAATTTTGGAGGATGGCGGGCTGATTCCCCACGTGAAGAAGAGCTTGAAAAGCTGATTTGAATGTAGTTCTGCACCTTTTTTAATTCGAGATTACAAATTATCCCGGTAAGCTCGATTTTGAATTCGCCTGAGCCTGCCCTTATCCCATTTGTACCTCTCCTCTGCAATCTTTGTGAAGAAGATTGCATATCCCTACCTGCCGGCTTTTCCGGCAGACGTTCTCTCCTTAAATGCTCACCCCGGCCATCTTCTTGATTTAGAGCACGTTAATGCGATGGTTTCCCCTTCTACTCTACCACCCGGACTATTAGAAGCCAAGAGAAGCAGGGCATAAATTTTGCTTTTCAAATCAAGCGAAAAGCGAGGAGAAACATGGACAAAGTTTCGGTTCAGCCCAGAATGAAATGTTTCATCTCGGTGAAGACTAATCTGTCCGATAAAGAAAAAAAGCAAAACGGACTGATAAGCTTCGCCATACCGGATCTGGGCGTTCTTTTCAAAACCCGCCATTTCGGATCCTTCTATGAGCTGGAGTATAAAAGCCTTCTGGCTCTTCTCCGCTTTATCGAGTTAAACGCCAAAGCATTCCAGAATCAAAAGCTCAGCGTGCTGTGCAGCAGCCCGCTTTTGGTCTACCAGATGAACGAAAATTCGCTCTGCCAGAAGGAGGTGGAGCAGGAACGAAATCTGGCGTTGGCCTATAAAAGGAAGTTGAGATTCTCCTTAAGCTGGGTTCCCGAAAGTGAAAATCGTGCCCTAAACGGAATGATGGATCTCCCGCCTCTGAAAAGCTTCTTCGATTTCAAATTCGAAGATACCCGGAAAAAATCATCGTAGTTTGTCCCCCCACTCAATCTGTCGCAAGCCCGAAGGCTTTCTTCTTCGTATTCTATCCAAAGGCAGGAAAAGATTGCCGTAAAACTTTCCTGTGAGGTTCGGGCCGGTAGAAGCCTTTGGATTTGTGCTTGACTTTGATCTTCGGATGTTTACATTTAAGCTTCGTTTGAGTACACTTGACCTGGAATCCTCTGAGTCAGCCAAATTGAACCGATGCATGACTTCGTGAATCTTAAGCGAATTTGGTCTTCTGATGAAAACCGAAATCTTTTAAAGATTTGAAACAACGTGCCCCATTACATTAAAAAAGCGTTATTATCAACTCTGGCAACTTTGGTTTTGCTTTTCTCTCCCTGTTTTCCGGAAGCAAGATCAACCGAGTACTCAGAAGACCGTCTGGAAATGCCCCGGTTGCTCGTTTACCCCCGGGAATCACCGGTGATCTCGCCTAAGCTGTCACGGTTTATGGCTGAACTTTCCTCGGAAGACAGCGTGAACGTTTGGGTCTTCTTTACCGACAAGGGCATTTTTTCTCAAAAGAAGTATGAACAAAAGATAGTTGAATTCGAGAAGTTGCTTGCCGGGCCGACTCTTAAAAGAAGAACAAAAAACCGGGTTAAAGTCGATTTTCTGGACCTTTCGCTCCATCGGGACTATGCGGATCAGGTCTTGAAAACGGGCGGAAAGCTCAGACAGAGATCCCGATGGCTCAACGGCATAAGCATCCGGATCCCGGCGGGCAAAATCGAAGAAATCTCCCGGCTTCATTTTGTGAAGCAGATAAGAAAAGTGGCGAGCTTCAAAAGAATACCTCCGGAGGTCGAGCCGATGGGGGGCGGGCTTTACCGGCAAGAAGACGCTGCCGGTTATGGCAGAAATTACGGGCCTTCGTTGGAACAGCTCGATCAGATCAACGTGCCCATCGTACACGACATGGGTTTTAGAGGTGAAAACGTGATCGTGGGCATGCTGGACACGGGCTACCGGAAAAATCATCAGGCATTTGCCGCCGCATACTCGGAAGGCCGGGTGTTGGCAGAGTGGGATTTCATATATGACGATGGCAACACCCAGGATGAGGGGGGAGATCCACCAGGTCAGCATAATCACGGTACCTACATCTGGTCGGCTTTGGGCGGAGAATATGAGGGTGAACTCTACGGTCCCGCTTATGAAGCCAGCTTTGTTCTGGCGAAAACCGAGGACACGCGCTGGGAGATACCGGATGAAGAGGACGACTGGGTGGCGGGGATAGAATGGGCAGATAGCATAGGAGCGGAAGTTGTCTCCAGCTCACTGGCATACTCGGATTGGTACGACAGCTCCGATTATGACGGCAACACCTGCGTCACCACCGTTGCGGCGGACATAGCCGCCAGCCGCGGGATCGTGGTGTGCAACGCCATGGGAAACGAAGGTCCGGCATATCGCACCCTGGATGCACCAGCAGATGCAGACAGCATTTTAGCCTGCGGTGCGGTGAACTCTCTGGGAGTGATCGCCGATTTCAGCTCCCGCGGTCCCACCTATGACGGACGGATAAAGCCGGAGGTGGTTGCCAGGGGAGTGAACACCTATTGTGCTTTACCCCATACGACAGATCAGTACACCCAGGTCGGCGGAACGTCTCTTTCCACCCCGTTGATAGGAGGGTGTGCCGCAGTTTTGATGTCGGCCCATCCGGACTGGACGGTCATGCAGACCAGAGAGGCTTTGATGATGACCGCCAGCAACGCTTCCTCACCCGACAGCACATACGGTTGGGGTTTGGTCAACCTTTTCGATGCTTTAAACTACAATCCCTCCGGGGCATTGACCATCCAGCACGATCCTCCCCTGTTTACCTCCGACATATACGGTCCTTATGTCATGTCTGCCATCATCACTCCGGGAAACGGACTGCTTGAGGATTCGCTGTTTCTTTGTTGGCGAACGGATACGCTTTCGCCTTTCGTCAAGCAGAACCTGCAATCGCTCGGAAGCGATCAATACCAGGGAGAGATTCCCGCGCAGAGTGAGGGAAGCGTGGTGCACTACTATTTCGCCGCGCAGGACAGCTTTTATAACCTGGTGACTTATCCTGTGGGTGCTCCCCTATTCGAATTTAAATTCTTTATTGCTACCGATTTTATCACCTTCGATTTCGAGGAGGGGTTTTCGATGTGGGAGACCGGAGGTGCCAACAACTCCTGGAATTTAACCTCGGTCGACGCCCACAACGGAACGTTCAGCCTAAGTGATAGTCCGCCGGGAAGCTATCCCAGCTATTCCGACAGCTGGGCTGAACTTAAAAAGACGTTTGACTTAACCGACGTAGAGAGCCCCCAGCTCTCTTTCTGGCACAGGTTTCAGTTCTGGCTTTACGATACCGGTTTTGTGGAGATAAACACGAATGCAGGCAAGGGTTGGGAGAAGCTCTGCGAATTCGTCGAAATCCAGAATGAATGGACACAGTTTAACCTGGCTCTGAATGCTTATGCGGGACAATCGAACGTCAAACTCAGATTCCACTTGGTCTCGGACTGGACCGGTCAGGGGGATGGCTGGTACATCGACGACATTCAAATGAACTTCAAACCGACCTCCGTGGAAGAAGAACCCGCCTCGGTACCCTTGCAGTTCAGCCTTAATCAGAACTATCCCAATCCGTTTAACCCTTCCACCGTCATACCCTTCACCGTTGATGGTTCACAGTTTTTGGATCAGGGTTCCACCCCCACCACCCTTAAAGTCTATAATGTCTTAGGGCAGTTAGTCAGGATTCTGGTGGACGAAGAGAAGTTGCCCGGAGAATATCAGGCTTTCTGGGATGGAAGGGATGGTGAGGGAAAGGAAGTTTCCAGCGGGATATACCTCTATCAGCTTATTGCAGGTGAAAACCAGATCACCAGAAAAATGCTGCTTTTGAAATAGTCCGCGCGGGTAAGTATTCAAGTCTCTCATTTCTCCAATTATTCGTTTGATCCTAAAACCCAGAACCTAACTTAAGTTAGCTTCTGGAGAAAATATGTAGCGGAAATACTCGGGTTTCCATTTCATGTGGAAACTAAAGCTTTCCGCTACACCTTTTCGTTGTTCCTCTAAATTAGATGGCTATAAACCCAAAATCCTCTTCTGCTTAAGGACCTTGATTGTTCTCAGGTTAGCAGGGCGATTTTTCTTGTCTTGCATGAGAGATTCTATTTAATTAATCATAGAAGCTTACTCTCAAACCAAAGGAGGTTTTGCATGAACCGCTTGGCTTTTGTCTTATGTCTCATTACCCTGGTCTTTTTTGCCAGCTTGGCTCTGGCAGACATCCCCAAGCTGATCAACTACCAGGGGATGCTGACGGATGCGGGGGGCACTCCCATAGACGGAGCGCGAAATCTGACTTTCAGGATTTACGATGATACCACCGGAAGCGGGACGCTTCAATGGAGCGAGACCCAAAGCGGGGTGGAAGTTAATCAGGGATTATTCAACGTGGTTCTGGGAAAGTCGACGGCACTGAATCTGGCATTCGACAA
>CAYOSZ010000191.1:0-5156 GCA_964406715.1 uncultured Ignavibacteria bacterium
CAGGACTGTCATCGTATTCGTATTCTAAAGTCACATCAATGTTCACACTGTCATCAATGTTGACCCTGTTGTCTACAACTGAATATCCCCTCACGGTCACTTGGTCCCATATGACCTCCTGTGTCTGTCCGTTCTGGTTCACGTCAGTTATGCCATATAGATTGCTAGAACAAGTCACTAAGTTGTATATGTTGGAGCCAACGGAGGTCTCTGTGTCGGTCACTCGCCAGACCCCGGACCCGATGTGGCTTGCGCTTAATCCATTTACAGTCACAGTGCCATCAGTCACAGGACTGTCATCGTATTCGTATTCTAAAGTCACATCAATGTTCACACTGTCATCGAGGTTCACTCTGCTGTCTGCAACCGAATAGCCTCTCACTGTCACCTGGTCCCATATGACCTGTTGTGTCTGTCCATTTTGATTAACGAGAGTAATCCCTTGGCTGTTTCCTGTACATGTAACAGTGTTGTATGTGTTTCCTATAACAATGGCCTCTGAAACAGTAATTCGCCATATGCCAGCTGCTTGATAAATAGCAGAAACATCATTCACAGCTACAGAGCCATCCACAACATCAGTGCTATCATATTCATATTCAAGCTCAACATCGAGATTTACTATATCGTTCAAGTTGACTCTTGCATCACCGACACTATATCCTCTGACCACCACACGGTCCCAGATGACCTGTTGCGTCTTTCCATTCTGGTCAACAACAGAGATGCCAATGGAGTTTCCAGAAACTGCAATCGTGTTGTATGTGTTCGCCATTACCGATGACTCAGAATCAGTGAGTCTCCAGACCCCTGATCCCTGATTTGCAGTAGACAATCCGTTCATTGTCACACTTCCATCGACAACGAATGAGTCATCAAAGTCGTAAACTAGAGTCACATCGATGTTGACAGAATCACCCACGTTCACGTGGGAGTCCACTACTACATAGGACTGAACTTGTACTCTATCCCAAATCTGATCTTGACTCTCCCCATTCTGATCAATCGAACTTATTCCATAAGTGTTGCCTGATACTACAACGTCATCATAGGTGAACAGCTGCACACTCGCTCTAGCCTCACCAAAGTCCCACACTCCATTTGATCCCGAATAGCCTGCACTGAGACCGTTGACAGAAACAGTCCCACCAACAACGAATGTGTTGTCGTAATCATACTGGAGTGTCACATGGCATGAGCAGGATGTGCCCACATCGATACGGGGGTCGTCTGAGGAATAGGAAATGACCACGACTTGGTCCCATATGCACCATGTCTCGTCGTTAACGTTTATTGCTGTAATTCCATAGGCATCATCACCTGCTGTACTCGTGACAGTGTATCCCTGTCTGCCCACAACACCATAGGTGAATACTGTATTGTTAAGCGTGATTGCCCCATCATAGGGGACTGAGTCATAGTCATAGATGGCTGTGACCACTACCCCGGACGCATTTTCACCGATGTTTATTCTCTGGTCTGTAGGATCAGTTAATATAATCGTCAAGCTGTCCCAAATACACCACGTGACATCGAATGATGAGATTGCAGTAATGGCATAGGCATCATCACCGTTAACAGAGGTGACATTATACCCCTGTCTCTGTGCAGTGGTATATTGAAAGACGGTGTTATTCAGATTGAATGTTCCATCATACGAGGAGGAATCATAGTCATAGGTAATGGTGATAATGATGCCAGACGCATTGGTATTGATGTTTATCCTCTGGTCTGAGGGATCTGTCATCGAGATGGTAAGACTGTCCCAGATAACAAGAAGTGATTGGAGGTTCTGATCTACAGCGGTTATTCCATGGATGTTACCATTACAGGCAACATTGTCGTAGGTGACTCCTTGGGCGAAACTCTGTGACTGTGTTATACGCCAGACTCCTGAACCCTGATATGTAGCTATGACTCCGTTGATTGTAACAGCTCCGTCTTCCACGTCAGAATCATCATATTCAAACTCAAGTGTCACATCAATGTACACATCAGTGTTAATGTCCACCCTATCATCAGCAACCGAATAACCTCTGACAACAATCTCATCCCAGATTACGATCTGTGATTGTCCGTTCTGGTCAATTGCACTTATTCCATAGATGTTTCCTGAACATGCTACTGTGTCATAGGTCACTGCTTGGATTGCGCCCATGTTCTCTACTATGCTCCAGACTCCTGCTCCAACTTGAAGTGCGTTTATTCCATTGATTGTGACCAATCCATCAGCGACAGGAGAGTTGTCGTAGTCGTACACAAGTGTTACATTGATAGTGACATCATCGTTGATGTTTGTACGTGGACCATCAACGGCATAGGATTGTACTTGCACCCGGTCCCAGATCTGGTCCTGCGACTGCCCGTTCTGGTCAATTGCACTTATCCCATAGGCGTTGCTTGATACTACTACATTATCATAAGTGAACAGCTGCACACTCGCTCTAGCCTCACCAAAGTCCCACACTCCACTTGCTCCTGAATAGGTTGCACTGAGACCGTTAACACTGACAGTCCCATCGACGACGTATTCCCCGTCATATGCGTACTCTAGAGTAACATGGATAGAGCTTACTGTGCCTACATCAATTCTTGAGTCATCCGTAGAGTATGAAACAACAATAACCTGATCCCAGACACACCAAGTCACATCGTTCTCTCTTATGGCTGTGATACCATGTGTATCGTCCCCAACTGCACTCACGACCGTATATCCTTGTCTGCCCACAACACCATACGCAAATACCGTATCGTTAAGAATGAGTGTACCATCATATGGGGTAAAGTCATAGTCATACATGGCTGTGACGACTATCCCTGAGGCATTACCGTTGACATTTATTCTCTGGTCTGTTGGGGCCGTAATTGTGATTGTGAGACTATCCCAAATCGCTAGCTGTGACTGTCCATTCTGGTCGACTGAGCTGATTCCGTAAGCGTTTCCACTGCATGAAACACTGTTGAAGTTGATACCTTCACGGACACTTCGTGCCAATGTGACTTGCCAGACTCCTGCATCTAGATGGACAGCTGAAAAACTATTTACCTCCACAGTGCCATCTGTCACATCAGAGTCGTCGTAATCGTACTCCAATGTCAC
Source organism: uncultured Ignavibacteria bacterium (assembly GCA_964406715.1). Lineage (GTDB taxonomy): Bacteria > Zixibacteria > MSB-5A5 > MSB-5A5 > SM1-73 > SM23-73-3. The sequence goes on from CAYOSZ010000191.1 coordinate 3,101, forward strand.
GTTGATAAACGCATTCGAGTTGATATTCACTCGGTCGTCTAGAACTGAGTACCCTCTCACCACTATCTGATCCCAGATGATATCTACATTCTGGCTGTTCAAATCTAGAAGAGTGATACCATAGGTAGCTTCAGTGCTCGAGTTGACAAAGTAAGTCCAGAGTCCGACTGAAGCCTGTGAAACGGTAAGGTCAAACCAAGAGTTCCCAGAGTCCCAGGTCATTGCTTGACCTGCGAGGGTGACCGTATCCCCACTCCCAAGGGGCGTGCTGTCATATGCTAGCCACAGCGTCACTCGAACCTCGACATTATCACCCACATTGACTCGGGTGTCATCAGCCACTGTGGTCTGCACAACAATCTGGTCCCAAATGACGTCAATAGTCTGACTATTTGTATCGAGAGCTGTAATTCCGTAGGTATTTTCAGAACTTGAATTGACAAAATATCTCCAAAGTCCTACTGAAGCTTGAAACACTGTGAGGTCAAACCAAGAATTCCCAGAGTCCCAGGTCATTGCTTGACCTGCGAGGGTGATCGTATCCCCACTCCCAAGGGGCGCGCTATCATATGCTAGCCAGAGGGTGACTCGAACCTCGACATTATCACCCACATTGACTCGGGTGTCATCAGCCACTGTAGTCTGCACAACAATCTGGTCCCAAATGACATCCACACTTTGACTATTCATCTCTAAAACCGTGATTCCGTAATTGGTTTCTAAGCTCGAGTTGACAAAATATGTCCAGAGCCCCACTGATGCCTGTGATACAGTCAGGTCAAACCACGAGTTCCCGGAGTCCCACGTCATTGCGGTTCCATCAAGAGTCACTGAATCTCCGGCACCCAGGAATGTGCTGTCATATGCCAGCCAGAGGGTCACTCGAACCTCAACATTATCTCCGACATTGACCCGTGTATCGTCAGCCACAGTAGTTTGAACTATAATCTGGTCCCATATGACATCTACATTCTGACTGTTCAAGTCTAGAAGAGTGATACCATAGGTAGTTTCAGAACTCGAATTTACAAAATAGGTCCAGAGCCCCACTGATGTCTGTAGAACGGTAAGGTCAAACCAGGAATTCCCGGAGTCCCAGGTCATTGCAGCTCCATCAAGGGTCAATGAATCTCCAGCTCCCAGGAATGTGCTGTCATAAGCCAACCAAAGTGTTACTCGAAATTCGACGTTATCACCCACATTGACTCGAGTATCATCAGCTACCGTAGTCTGCACGACAATCTGGTCCCAAATGACGTCAATAGTCTGACTATTTGTATCGAGAGCTGTAATTCCGTAGGTACTTTCGGAACTTGAATTGACATAATATGTCCAGAAACCGACTGATGCTTGTGATACTGAAAGATCAAACCAAGAGTTACCTGCATCCCAAGTCATTGCTTGACCTGTAAGTGTGACAGTATCACCACTCCCAAGGGGCGTGCTGTCATACGCAAGCCACAGAGTAACTCGAATCTCAACGTTATCTCCGATATTTACTCGAGTATCATCAGCTACAGTAGTCTGTACAAGTATCTCATCCCAAATAATTCCTATACTTTGACTATTCGTATCCAATGCAGTAATCCCAAAACTTGCTTGAGTGCTTGAGTTGACAAAATATGTCCAGTGTCCCACTGATGCCTGTGAAACTGTAAGGTCAAACCACGAGTTCCCGGAGTCCCAGGTCATTGCAGCTCCATCAAGGGTCACTGAATCTCCTGCACCCAGACCTGTGCTATCATACGCAAGCCAAAGGGTCACTCGAACCTCTACATTAGTACCGATGTCTATCCGTGTATCATCAGTCACGGTTGTCTGGACCACAATCTGATCCCATATGATGTCAACAGTCTGGCTATTGATATCAAATACAGTTATTCCATAGGTTGTTTCTGTGCTTGAATTAACATAATATCTCCATAGGCCCACAGATACTTGCGAAACTGTGAGCTTGAACCAAGAGTTACCACCATCCCAGGTCATTGCTTGGCCTGCAAGCGTGACCGTATCCCCACTCCCTAGAGGCGTGTTGTCATATGCCAGCCATAGAGTC
>CAYOSZ010000192.1:0-5134 GCA_964406715.1 uncultured Ignavibacteria bacterium
TTCTGAAAAGAAACGCCGACAAAAAGGTAATTGACAAATATGCCAAATATTTCAAGGAAGGGTACGATCCGTATGGAGTAAGCGGTGAAAAGTTCACCGCTAAAATCGATGAGTGGTTCAAGATATGTGAGGAAAAGCTGAACCGCAAACAACTTTTGATCCTTTGCGATCATCTTTTAAGTTCGGGCAAATTCGAGGAAATCAGCATCGCTTTAGGATTTATGGAGAGATTGAAAGCCAAGTACAATAAGAGTTTGTTCAATACCGTGGGCAAATGGTTCGAGAAATACATCATCAACTGGGCTCATTGCGATGGTGCCTGCAGCTTGATCGTGTATCCGTTTCTGGCTGATGGGGTGGTTAATTTCAAGGATATTCTCGCCTGGACTCAGTCACCGCACAGATGGAAAAGGCGGGGAGCGGCAGTGACCATGGTTCAGGACTTCTACAAGGGCGGCACCGCCAATGTGGCACGGGCAATTCAAATCGGCCGGAGGTTGATCCTCGACCCGGAAAAGGTAGTCCAGCAGGGAACCGGTTGGCTCCTCAGAGAGGGATGGAAGAAGGAACCAAAGAAGGTGGAGGATTTCTTACTCAAGTGGAAAGATCAAGCACCCAGGGTCATCATTCAATACGCCACCGAAAAAATCGATAAGGAAAAGAGAAAGAAATTCAGACGAACGTGAAGCACCACTTAAGAATCAGATCGCGATTTCAAACCAAAAGGTTTTATTCCATCTTTTACTACTTCCTCCTTTTAGTTTAATCTCTTGCTTTTTTTTTGCCAAGGTGTAAATTGGTCTTGGATTATGGAGCGGGAGGTGAACCGTTTTACTCATCCGCGGTCGACCGTCCACAGTCCGCTGCAAATTCGAAGTACTGCTGCGGCCTTGGGTGCCATGAACTGTGTACTATTAAGTGACGTACCCGCCGGAGTGGCGGAATAGGTAGACGCAAGGGACTTAAAATCCCTCGGTGATTCCTCACCGTGCCGGTTCGATTCCGGCCTCCGGCACCACTAAATGGAAAGAGCATAATCTCTAAATTTCGATTTCGTGCCTACGTTAAGCCTGCTGAAAGAGACAGTCGGACGTAGCTTGAGAAATTGATATCTTTATAAACCCACAATCAAATTGGATTCATAAGGAATCTGCTCTTCGAATACTTCACCTATGTTACTTGACTTACCGCATCTGGGAGAGATCTTAGCTTTATCCTGCGCTATCATCTGGGCTATTGCCGTTATCCTCTTCAAAAAGACCGGGGAGACGGTGGCTCCTGTGGGTTTGAATCTCTTCAAAAACGTCCTGGCTTTGGTTCTGTTTGTGCCCACCTCTCTGGCTTTGGGGATCGCCCTTTTGCCGGGTGCCTCGATAAACGATTACCTTCTGCTTCTGGCCAGTGGTGTTCTGGGAATAGCCATATCAGATACTCTCTTCTTTAAATGTCTTAATCTTCTGGGGGCGGAATTGACGGCAATTGTGGATTGCCTTTATAGTCCCTTCATAATTGGATTATCCGTGATATTCCTGGCTGACAAAATGTCCACCCTGCAGATATTCGGAGTCTTCTTGATCGTCTCAGCTGTTTTGGGCGTCTCGGGAATCGGAAACAGGAAGTCAATCTCCCGCCGCACTCTGATGTCAGGAATTTTGGTTGGCGTTTTAGCCATGGCTTCTATGGCAGTAGGCATAGTTATGATCAAACCTTTGCTGGACAACTCTCCTTTGTTATGGGTGGTCGAAGTCCGCCTTTTTGCCGGATGTGTGGGATTGGGTATCTATCTTTTACTTCACCCAGGCGGAAAGAAGATCATCTCCTCGGTGCTGGTTACGCGAAACTGGCAATACATGCTCCCCGGATCCTTCCTGGGTGCCTATCTCTCCATGGTCATCTGGATGGGGGGAATGAAATACACGCAGACTTCGATAGCCTCAGCTTTAAACCAGACCAGCAACGTTTTCGTCTTCATTCTGGCTGCATTTTTACTGAAAGAACCGGTCAATTTAGTGCGAATCGTCGCCATAATCTTAGCTTTTGCAGGTGCCTTTGTTGTCTCTTTTGGGTGAGGTGAAAAGAAAGATCGTTTGATTTTAGATTCCAGAGCCGTGAATTGATATGTCTTCAGGCTTCGAATACGATTTTGCCCCCCAGGATGGTGCATTCCACTTTGGTTTCCGGTATCTCTTCAGGATCTATCTTAAGAATATCCTGCGATAGAATCACCATATCCGCCAGTTTTCCCACTTCGATTGAGCCTTTTAGGTTCTCCTCGTAAGATGCGTAGCTTGCCCATCGAGTATAGGCCAAGACCGCTTCGGCGACGGTCACTCTCTGTTCAGGATACCAACTCTCCTTTTCCCCAAACCTATGACGGGTAACGGCAGCATGAATCCCCATCCAGGGATTCAGGGTCTCTATCGGCGCATCCGATCCAAAGACCACCCTGGCGCCGCTATCGATTAGGCTCTTGAAGGCATATGCGAACTTTGAGCGTTTGCCCCAATGTTTCTCTGCGATGTCTATGTCCGCCGGAGTGTGCACCGGCTGGACAGAAGCGATGATGCCGAGTTTCTGAAATCGGTGGACATCATCAGGATGGAGAAGCTGGACATGTTCAATGCGATGCCGTAATTTACTTCCTTCTTCCCTCTGGCGACCTGATTTCTCAATCGCATTCAGTGACTGGTGTACAGCTCTATCTCCAATGGCATGAATTGCCACTCCCATTCCCGCCCGGCAAGCTTTAATCGAGTTTGCCGTCAACTCCTCCTGTGAGGTAGCCTCTATGCCAAGATTGTTATCTGAACCTTCGAAAGGCTCAAACATTAAAGCTGTCTGGGATCCTAAAGAACCGTCGGCATACATCTTCACGCCGCCGCACCTGACTAAATCGTTTCCGGAACCCGAATTCAAACCTTTGGCTATGGCAGAGTCCAAATCCTGGATGGGAATCCAGAAGGCGGCTCGCAATGTGAGTTTACCCTCCGCCTGAAGCTGCTGGAATAACTCAAACGCATCCGGATCGTCGTGATTCTGAATTCCCGTCAAACCCCAGCTGTTAGCCATCTTCTGCGCCTCTTTAAGCAATTCCCTGGAGACTTCAATCGAAGGGGATGGTATCTTTTCCCAGACTAAATTGCAGGCTTTTTCTTTTAAGATTCCGATGGGTTCTCCCTTGAGGTCGCGCTCGATCTTTCCTCCACGCGGATCACTCGTGGATCGGCTGATCCCCACCACCTCTAAGGCTTTCGAATTCACCCAAAGCACGTGGTGGTCTTTGCTCTGCAACACGGCAGGAGTTTTCGGCCAAATCTTGTCCAGAACGTGTTTGGTGAAAATGGACTCATCTCCCAGGATGTTCTTATCCCATCCCCCACCCACCAGCCACTCGTCCGGTTTCAATCTTTCCGAGAAGGATTTGATTGTGGACAATATCTGGTCAAATGATCTGATTCCATGCAGATTGACCCTTCTCAGTCCATGAGCAAAAGAAAGAAAATGGGTGTGACAGTCAACCAAACCGGGGATTACGGTCTTTTCCTCCAGGTTTATGACTTTGAAGTTTTTCCTGCCCAGATTTTCGACCTCTGAATTCGAGCCGACGGCAATTATCTTAGAACCCTTGATCGCTACCGCCTCAGCTCTGGGATGCTGAGGATTCATGGTATAAATATTTCCATTGAGTAACATCAAATCTCCCATTGGTCGTCTTCACCTCGACTGTAAGCTCACTCCCTTAGTCCTCCTCTCTACATTGCGGCTGTGTCATGATGTCATTCTGAGGCGTAGCCGAAGAATCTCGATTTTGAAACTTATTTGAATCATCAGATTCTTCCCCCGCCTACGGTATGACCCAAACGGTTCATACCTGCGGCGGGATCAGAATGACAACTGTATGTTTTTGAAGGTTGCGACACAGTCTCATACAGGAGGGGTTTGGAGAGTCATGTTTCAGCGTTTGGGTAAAGTCCTCTTATCCCCTTCCCTTTGGGTGATTCCCAGTTGATCCAGCTTTTCCAGAATGGGCACCATGAATTTTCTGCTGGTGTTAAGATGCTCACGCAACTGGCTTACCGTTGCTGCTCCGTGCTGGCGAATGAAGCCTTGCACTTTGCTTTTTATCTCTTCAAAATCATCGCTTTTGAATAGTATCCCATCCTTCAACTCCACCAGTTGACCTTTATCGACCAAAAACAAAAGGACTTCCTCGTAATCGGAACCCAGATCCTGTATCTCCTCTTTGGTAGGAGGAGAAAAAGGTTTTGAGGCGAAATCTTGCAGGATTTTTTGAGACAATTCTTTCTGTTGGGCGGAGAGGGTGGGCTGGTGATGGGGAAGACGAAGATATGTTCCCTGCTGAACGATCTTCTTTTGAGCTACCAAATGCCGTATAGCCTGTTCAAGCAGGCTTTCTTCTATCTTCAATCTATCGGACAAACCCGCCAGCCTGGCTCCGATCTTGAAGGGGAACTTCCGGTGAGTCGTTTCTATCTCGGATATGATTTTCTCCGACGCCTCTTTCCAATTGGCCAAGTCCGCCACGAACTCACCTGTATGGAAGACCTTCCCTTGCTCTATCAACTGCTCCACGCTCGCCTGAATCTCCTCGCTACTGAAATTGCTTGATCTCAGAACATCCTTCTTTGAGATAGGGCCGGTTTTCTTCAACTCGGATAGTATCAGATCGGTTAAATTAAGTTTCAACCTCGTTTGCAGGTCGGAGATCAATTGCTTGTCTTTTCTTTTGCGAACTTTGGGGTAAACGTCCAGCACAATACCGCCGCCTACGGTTATCTGGGGCGAGGGCAGCCTGAGGATGAAATGATCTCCGATTCGGGCGAGAAGTTCTTCCTTGCACAGAAACTGCACCAAAGCCGAGCCTCCCGGTTGAATCTGATCCTTATCCAGAATCCTTGCCTTTGCTTCAAGCTCGGTGGTCCCCAATATCAGAAGCATATTGGCGTTATGCTTAATGGTGTGCTTTATGGTGGAAACCACCTCCACGCTGGCCATGAAGGTTTCCACCGTCTGATCCTGCTCCATCCTGCTGACCACGTCTCCCCTTTTGAGCTTCTCCTTTTCCACTCCGGCTAAATTCATTGCCACCCTGGTTCCGGGAGCAACCTCCTTT